>NZ_JBOCEF010000026.1:0-58835 GCF_050586345.1 Rhodovulum sp. DZ06 | reverse complement strand
CGGACAACTATCTCGCAGCCCTGAAGCTCGCATCCATCCGCATTTGGATTGCCGGGATATGAGTCCGCGTCCTAGGGCGCGCGCGGGCCGGGCGTGGCGGGGGCCGGGCGCGACAGGGCCGGGCGCGACGGGGGCCGCGGGCGGGCCCTTACGCGGCCTGCCGGGCCAGCCTGGCGCGGATGTCGTCCTCGGCATCCGGGCGCGATCCGGCCACCGCGGCCACGGCGATGCCCTGCACCAGCTCGACGCCGCACTCCGCCGCCGCCTCGACCTCCTCGCGCCGCTCCAGCCGCTTGGCGGCGACGGTGATGCCGAGATCGGCGCAGATCTCCACGATGCCGCGGATCATCCGCCGCCGCCCCGGGTCGCGGTCGGCGCCGCGGGTCAGCGGCGAGGCGAGCTTGACGATGTCCGGCAGCAGGTCCGCGGCCAGGTGGATCGGCGCCGCCCCCCCGAAATCGTCGAGCGAGAACAAGAGGCCCATCTCGTGGTGCACGTCGCGGATGATGCGCAGCCGCAGCGGGTCCTCGGACCGGGACCGGCCCACCGCCTCGAAGATCAGCGATTCGGCCCCGCGTCCCGCGGCCCCCAGCGCCATGAGCGAGGATTGCAGGTCCCGGTACGGGTCATGCACCGCCTCGGGCAGGAAGTTGATGCTGAGCCGGCCGGGCAGGCCCAGTTCCGCCGCCGCCTCGATGGCTTCGGTGCGGCAGCGCTGGTCGAAATGGTGGATGGTGTCGGGGGTGAGGGCGGCGAACAGCGTTTCGGGCCCGTCGCCGCAGGCGGTGCGCAGCAGCGCCTCGTGACCGAAGAGGCGGTCCTCCCGCAGGTCCCAGATCGGCTGGAAGGCGAAGCTCATCGGCTTGGCGAAGACGTGGCCGCCCTGTTCGGCAAGCCGCCCCTGTTTCAGCGCGCGGGCCTTCGGCGCGGCGGGGGCGGGCGCGGGCCCGCCGAACAGCTCCACCCCGCCGGGGGCGTCATCGCCGCCGCCGAACAGCTCGACGCCGCCGGGGGCGTCGTCGCCGCCGCCGAACAGCTCGACGCCGCCGGGCGCGTCACCGCCGCCGCCGAACAGCTCGACGCCGCCGGGGGCGTCGTCGTCGCCGCCGAACAGCTCGACGCCGCCGGGGGCGTCACCGCCGCCGCCGAACAGCTCCACGCCGCCGGGGGCGTCACCGCCGCCGCCGAACAACTCGACCCCGCCGGGGGCGTCGTCCTTGTCGCTGAAAAGCTCGACTCCGCCGGCGCCCTTCGCGCCGGCGGCTCCGTCCATCTCGAACATCACGCACCTCGTCCCATGCACAACAACTCACCCGAGCCGGAGCATGGGACAAAGGCGTTGATACGGGGTTAGCCCTCGGTCGAGAGGTCCCCGGCGAGGCCCTTTTCGATCAGCGCCGCCGTCTCCGCCACGCCGTAAAGCGCGATGAAGCCGCCGAAACGCGGGCCCTGCGAGGCGCCGAGCAGCACCTCGTAGATCGCCTTGAACCAGTCGCGCAGGTTCTCGAACCCGTGCTCCTTGCCGACGGCGTAGACCACGTTCTGCAGCGCCTCGGCCTCGTCCTCGCCCTCGGGCGCCCCGGTCCAGGCCAGCAGCCGACCGCGCAGGTCCGCCAGCGCCGCGGCCTCCTGCTCCGTCGCCGCGCGGTAGGTCTTGAACGGCGCGACCTTGTCCTCGTAGTAGCGCACCGCGTGGCCGGCGGCGGCGTCGAGGCCGGGATGCGTCTCGGGCGTCGCCTCGGGCGCGTAGCGGCGGATGAAGCCCCACATCGCGTCCTTGTCATGGGCCGAGGCCGCCGAGGCGAGGTTCAGCAGCATCGAGAACGGCACCACCAGGTCGCTCTCGGGCGGATTGCCGTTGTGGATGTGCCAGACCGGGTTCGCCAGCTTCTGCGCCGCGTCCTGGTTCGGATAGGCGCGCAGGTGCTGGTGATACTCGTCCACCGCCCGCGGGATCACGTCCCAGTGCAGGCGCTTGGCGGTCTTCGGCTTCTGGAACATGAACAGCGCCAGCGACTCGGTCGACGCATAGGTCAGCCACTCGTCGATGGTCAGCCCGTTGCCCTTGGACTTGGAGATCTTCTGCCCCTCGCCGTCGAGGAACAGCTCATAGACCATGTGCTCCGGCGCGGTCCCGCCGAGGGCGCGGCAGATGCCGTCATAGATCTTGGTGTTCGGCCCGTGATCCTTGCCGTACATCTCGAAATCGACGTCGAGCGCGGCCCAGCGGGCGCCGAAATCGGGCTTCCACTGCAGTTTTACGCGGCCGCCGGTGACGGGGATCGTCACATCCGTGCCGTCTTCATCTTCAAACGTGATCTCGCCGGTCTTGCCGTTCACGTCCTTCATCGGGACATAGAGCACCCGCCCCGTGGTCGGCGAGATCGGCAGGAAGCACGAATAGGTCTGCTGGCGTTCCTCGCGCAGCGAGGCGAGCATGATCTTCATGATCGCGTCGTAGCGCTCGGCCGCGCGCAGCAGGATGTCGTCCATCTTGCCGGACTTGTAGTACTCGGTCGCGCTCGCGAACTCGTACTCGAACCCGAAGGTGTCGAGGAACCGGCGCAGCTCGGCGTTGTTGTGATGCCCGAAGCTCTCATGCGTGCCGAACGGGTCGGGGACGACCGTCAGCGGCTCCTGCAGGTGCTGCTTCAGAAGCTCCTGCTGCGGCACGTTCTCGGGCACCTTGCGCATCCCGTCCATGTCGTCCGAGAACACCAGCAGCTTGGTGGGGATGTCGGAGATCAGCTCGAACGCGCGGCGGATCATGGTGGTGCGCGCCACCTCGCCGAAGGTGCCGATATGCGGCAGGCCCGAGGGGCCGTAGCCGGTCTCGAACAGGACGTGCCCCTTCTCGGGCGCCTTTTTCGCGTAACGTTTGACGAGCTTCTTCGCCTCCTCGAACGGCCAGGCCTTGGCGGAGAGGGCGGCGTCGGACAGCTCGGTCATCGCTATCGCTCCATGCGTAGTGCGGCGCGGCAAGCGCGCGGGGCAGGGGAAACACGAAAGGCGCGCCCCCCGCCTGTCGGGCGGGCCGGGCGCGCGCGTCTCGGCGGCGGGGCCGGTCCCCGCCACCCGCGGTTCCATATTGCGGCGCGGCGCGGCGGTCAATATGGTCGCGCTTCGCGCGCGCGGCAGGCGCCATTGCAGCCCAGCCGCGGGACAGGCCCCGGCCCCCGTTCCGGGGGCTGCGCGCGCAGGCAGGATGCCGGACAGGCAGGGAGGCGACGACATGCC
This sequence comes from Rhodovulum sp. DZ06, assembly GCF_050586345.1. Lineage (NCBI taxonomy): Bacteria > Pseudomonadati > Pseudomonadota > Alphaproteobacteria > Rhodobacterales > Paracoccaceae > Rhodovulum > Rhodovulum sp. DZ06. The sequence continues at coordinate 55,598 of NZ_JBOCEF010000026.1, read as the reverse complement.
CATTCTCAACGCGCAGGACGCCCTTGTGGCGATCATGGTCACCACCTCGGCCGCGGATGCGAGCGTGAGCGAGCGCGAGATGAAGTCCATCAAGCGGATCGTCGGCGCCATGCCCGCCTTCGACGATTACGACCATGACCGGATCGGCCCGATCGGCTCGGCCATGATGGACATGCTGGCCGAAGAGGACGGGCTGGACGCCATCCTCGGGCTGGTGAAGGAGGCGCTGCCCCCGCACCTGAACGAAACCGCCTACGCGATGGCCTGCGACGTGGCCGCCGCCGACGGCGCGGTCAAGCTGGCCGAGCTGCGGTTCCTCGAGATGGTGCGCCATGACCTCGGGGTCGGGCGCCTCGCCGCCGCGGCGATCGAGCGGGGGGCGCGGGCGCGCCACCAGAAGCTGACCCCGCCCGCCAACCCGGCGGCCTGATCCCGCCGCGGCCCGCGGCCCGGGTCGACGGCGCGGCACGAAAAAGCGGCGCGAAGGTCCCCCTTCGCGCCGCTTTGCCTTGCGCCTTTGCGCCGGGCCCTGCCGCGCCCCTCGCCCCGCCCGTCAGGCCGGGGCGGCGCCCGCCGGGCCCGCGGGCCCCGCATCCGCGTTGCGCTCGGGCCGCTGGAAGGCCAGCAGCACGAGCGAGCACCAGGCCGCGAAGAAGCACCAGACCGAGGCGAGCACCGCCGCCTGGTAGAGCATCAGCGTGGCGATGAAGGACGCGGCCAGCACCAGGCCGAACACCTTGGTCATCCGGTCCGACGAGCCCACCAGCGCCGCCGAGGCGGTGACGAAATAGACGTATTCCGTCCCGTGCGGGATCTTGAGATGCGCCAGGTACACGAGGTGGCCCTGGTATTTCTCGAGCGAGACCGGCGCCAGCGGGTCCATCACCGCCGCCGCGAACAGCACCCCCGCCACCGCGAAGCCCGCCGCCACGAAGGGCAGGAACAGCTTCTTGCGCCGCGGCTTCGTCTCGATCATCCAGCCCGCGAGCGGCCCCGCCGCGGGCCAGAACCCGACCGCGAAGAACAGGAACCCCATCGTCGCCGGCAAGTGCCATGACACCGGGACCGCGCCGTTGATGGCGAGCCAGACCAGCCCCTCGAACCCCTGCTGGATGCCGAAGAACAGCGGGAAGGCCGAGAGGAACGTCTTGCCCGCGCCGAAGCCGAGGCGCCGCGCGCGCACGATGGAGACCGTCCCCATCACCGTCAGCACCCCGAAGGCGGTGAAGCTCGCTTCCGCGGAAAAACACATGTCTCGATACCCCTGGCCTGTGCCGCGCGCATCCTGCGCGCCGCGGGCAGAATGACGTGGACGGGAGGCGAGGTGAAGGAAAAGCGGCGCCGCCCGCCCCGCTCCGGGCGCGGTTTCCCGCCGGGGTTGCACGCAAGCCGCCGCCGCCCCGTCCCACCGCGCGCGGCCGTGGCCGTGGCCGTCGCCGGGCCTGGGGACGGGAAGGGGCCTTGGCCGGGGCCGGGGCCGGGGAGGAGGCGCGCCGCGGCGCCGCCTCAGAGCCGCCGCGCCCAGGCGTTCAGCAGCCGCCGCTCCAGCGCCTGCGCGCGCTTGCGCCAGGTGGTCGAGCCGCGCGCGCGGTCGAGATCCTCCGCCGCCGCGCGCCGCGCGAGGTCCTCGGAGAAGATCGCGAAGGCGAAGCGGCGCCCCGACGCGGCGTCGAGATAGCCCGCCAGCCCGCGCACGAACAGCAGCGTGCCGGTCTTGGCCCGCGCCTCGACCCCCGGGGGCGGCGCGTCGGCGCCCGAGCCGAGCGGGACCGGCCGCAGCAGGTCATGGAGCGCGCCGCGCGGCAGCCCCGCCGGGTCGGCCCCCGCCGCGGCCGCCCCCGCGGCGACGCCGGGCGTGCGCGCCGCGCCGTCCGCGGCGCCGGGGACCGGCGCGGGCGGCGCCGCCGTCACCCCCGCGGCGCGGGCGGCGGCGGTCAGCATCCCGTCATCCCCCATCACCGCCGCGGCGCGCAGCGCGCGGGCCATCTGCAGCGGCGTGATGCGGCTCTGCGCGCTCAGCCCCGAATGGTTCTGCAGCGCGAGACCCTCCAGGTCCTCCAGCGCCGCGCGGCGCATCAGCCAGCGCGACATGGCGGCGGCCGATGGGGCCAGCCCCCCGGGCCGCGCCCCGCGGGCCCCCGAGGCGGCGAGGCCCAGCGCCTCGGCCGTCAGGTTGGTCGAGTAGCGCAGCATCCCGCGCAGGATCCAGTCCAGCGGCCGGCTTTCGTGCCGCGCCACCAGCGCGGCCCCCGCGGGCGCGGGCCCCTCGGTCGGGGCGGGCAGGGCGATGCCGCGCGCATCGGCCAGCGCCCGGAAGGCGTCGGCGGCGTAGATCGCCGGGCGGCGCACCGGCAGCCAGCGCCGCCCCTCCCGGCCCAGCGCATCGGGCGAGACGATCCAGGTCTCGGCCCCGCCCTGCAGCCCCGTCGCCTCCAGCGCCCCGCCGCCGGTGGCGCCGATGGCGGCGGCGACGGCGTTCACCTCGGCCTCGGTCCGGTCGGCGGCGGCCAGCATCGACAGCGCGTGCCCGTCGCCCGAGCGGGTCCAGCTCAGCGCCACGCGGTTGTAGTTGAGGTTCAGCCCCCCCACGGCGGGGTTGTAGGCGGCGTCCTCGGATTGCTCGGCGTCGATCCGGTCCATCTGCGCCAGCGCCGCGCCGTCGGCCAGGAACGGGCCCGCGGCCCGGCGCAGCCCCGCCGCGCGCGCCGCGTCGGCGAGGGCGGCGAGATCGTCGGTGTCGAAGCTCGGGTCCCCGCCGCCGACCAGCGCCACCGGGCCCGCGGCCACGCCGTCCCGCAGCCGCGCGGCGCGCAGCTCGGTCACGAAGCGGTGGTCGGGCCCGAAGGTCTCGAGCGCATAGAGCGCGGTCAGCGCCTTGACGGTCGAGGCGGGCGGGAAGGCCTGGTCGCCGTGGCGGACCTGCAGGACGGCGCCGGTGGCGATGTCGATCAGCGCGAAGCCGGTATGGCCGGTGATCCCGGCGCCGGCGATGAGCGCCTCGGCCCGGGCCTCGGCCTCGGCGAGCAGGCGGGCGGCCTCGGCCTCGGCGTCGAGGACCAGGGCCTCGGCGGCGGGGGAGGCGGCGACGGGCGCGGGCGGGCGCACGAAGCGCGCGCTCTCGCGCACCGAGGAGATCGGGCGGAAGGCGGGGCGCTCGACCGGGACCGGCGACGCGCCGGGCGCCTTCGCGAGGGCCGGGGGCGGCGCGAGGGCGGCGGCGGCGGCCGCGAGCAGCAGCGCCGCGCCGAGGCGCAGCGGGCGGCCGATGCGCAGGCGCGCGGCGCCCGCGCGGCGGATCGGCGGGGCCGGCCGGGGGCTGGACTCGAGGCTGAACTGGGGCATGGGGCGCCCTCCCGGCGGGTCACGCTGCCGCGCGCAGGGCGGCGCACGGCGGATCGGAAAACGAAGGGCACAATGCCTCGCCCGCCCGCGCCGCGCAATCGGGGCGCCGGGGCGGCGGTGAAACGGGGCGCCGCGGGGCGGTGGAGGCGGGGGGCTGTCGGGGGCCGGTTGGCGGCGGGGGCCGGTGGGGGCGGGGCCGGTTGGATGCGGCGGTCGAAGGCCCGGCCCGCGCGGCTTCCTCAGCCGTCCGCCGTGTCCCCGTCTGCGCCGCGCCCCTGCCGCGGCCAGGCGCCGCCCGCGCGGATGTCGGTGGAGGAGGCGGGGTCCATCGGCCCGGTCAGCAGCGTCCAGGCCGGGGCCTCGGCGAAGGGCAGCGCGCGGGCGGCCTCCGCCGGGCGGCGGGCGGCGGCGAAGCGGCGGGCGGTCGGGGACAGGCCCGCCGCGACCTGCGATCCGGGCCGCGCGATCACCGCCATGGGCACGGTGCGGGCGATCGTCTCCCACCTGTCCCAGCGGTGGAAGGAGGCGAGGTTGTCGGCCCCCATCAGCCACACGAAGCGCACCCCGGGATAGATCCGCCGCAGCCTGGCGAGCGTGTCGGCGGTGTAGCGCGCGCCGATCCGCGCCTCGATCCCCGTCACCTCGACCCGCGGGTGATCCATCATCGCCTTCGCCGCCGCGATCCGCGCCTCGAGCGCCGCCGGGCCATGGGGTTTCAGGGGGTTGCCCGGCGTCACCAGCCACCACACCCGGTCCAGCCCCAGCGCGGCCAGCGCCCGGCGGGTGATCAGCGCGTGCCCCCGGTGCGGCGGGTCGAACGAGCCGCCGAGCAGGCCGACGCGCAGGCCGGGCGGGGCGATGGGCAGGCCGGTGCGGATCATGGAACTCCCGGGCAGGACCGGCGCGGAACGGGCGCCTGTCCCAGCCCTAGCGAAGCGGGGGCGGGAAGGGAAGCCGCCCGACGCGGCGCGGCCGGGCGGGGGGGGGGCGGCGCGGGGCCCGGCGCGCCGCGCGCCGCGGGACTGTCCCCGGGCGGCGCCCCCGGCGCCTGCGCGCGGCCGGGCGGGCGAGCGGGGCCTTCAGGCCCCCGAGCCCGGCCGCACCCCCGGGACATCTGCCCGGGACATCTGGATGCACGGCTTCACCGGGGGCGTCCGCCCGCTCGGAGGGGGCGTGCGCCCCCGCCTCGCGGCCGGAGGCGTCGGCGCGGCCGCCGCCATCGCGCACCGGTCAGGCGCCGCGCCGCCGCAGCCCGGCCAGCGCCCCGAGGCCCAGCGCCAGCAGCCCGGCGGCCCCGGGCAGCGGCACGTCCGCCACCGCGGCGAAGGCCAGCGCCGAATAGGTCACCTGCTGCGCCGAAAGCCCCGACAGGTCCACCGCCGTCACCTCCGACACCTCGCCCTCGAACACGTAGGCGGCCTCGAAATCCATCCCCGCGCCGCCATCCTGGCGCGCGAACCACAGCACCGCGTCCTCGTCCGCCATCTCCGCCGCCGCGAGGTACGAGACCAGCGCGTGCTCGAAGCTGTGGAACCCCGCCTTCCATTCCCAGTGCTTGGCGATGGTCGAGATCACGTCGCCGGTGACCGCGTCCACCCGCCCCCAGACGCCGCCATACACCTCGTCCACGAAATGCTCGAGCCAGAAGGCCTGGGTCGCCGCCAGCCGGTCGCGGTCGCTCGCATCCGCCATCGCCAGCGAGGCGGCGAGCTGGTCGAGCTCGGCCGCGATCCACTCGCGCGACGTCGTCTCCGCCACGCCGCCCGAGGTCGCCTCGCTCCAGGACCCGTACTCGGGCAGGTACGCCTGCGCCAGCACCCCCTCGGCCCGGGTCGTGGCCCAAGCCGCCAGCTCGGCGTCGCCGATCTCGGCCGCCGTCTGGGCGATGAACCACAGCGTCTTGGCGTTGTGCCCGAAATCGATCCGCCCGTCGGGGGTGGAGGCGAGCACGTTCAGCAGCCCGCGCTCCTCGTTCCAGTAATTGTCGCGGATGTAATGGGCGATCTGCCCGGACTGCTCCAGGTACCCGGCCCGGTCCGCCTCGGGCGCCATCCGCGCCAGCATGTGGATATAGGTGTTGAGCGGGTCGAGATGCCCGGCGATCCGGTCGGCCGCCACGCCCTCGCCGCCGAAGCGCGAGAAGGCGCCGTCCCCGAGCCAGTAGTTCGACTGGATCGCCTGGTCGGTGGCGCGGATCTGCGCGTAGAGCGCCGGGTCCCCGGTCAGGTAATAGAGGAAGGTCGGCCCGAGCAGCCCGTAGACCTGGGTCTGCACCTCCTGGTCCATCGGCGCGCCCGCGGGCGAGTCATGCCGAACGCTGTAGCCGCGATGGAACATGCCGGTGACCGGGTCGGAATAGGTGTCGAACAGGTTCTGCGTCCCGGCCTGCGCCAGCTCCAGCCATTGCGGATCGCCGGTCATGTGGAAGGCGACGCCATAGGCGAAGACCTGCCGCGACTGCGCGACGAGCCAGCGGTCCGGGCGGTCCACGGTGGAATTGCCGCCGGTGGGGCAGGGCGCGCCCGCCGGGGCCAGCGTGCCGTCGTCGCAGCGCCGCGACGGGAAGGCGCCGACGGGATCGCCCAGCGCGTCGGGGACCGACCAGAACGGCAGCAGGTCGTTCAGCACGTGGTCCTGCCAGTCGGCGGCCGAGGGCAGGGCGACCTGCGCGGCGGCGGGCGCCGGGGCGGCCAGGCCGAGCGAAAGCGCGGCGGCGGAAATGGCGGCGGGACGCGCGGCGGCGCGCAGGAAAGAGCCTTTGAAAAGCATGTCGGCATCCGGCAATGGCGCGTCCCCGGGCGGCTGCGGGGGCGGTCCCGGCCATGATACGGGAATTGAACGGGGGGTGCAGCCCCCCCCTCGCCGGCCCCGGCGCGCGCGCCGCGGCGCCCTCGCCGCCCGCACCCTCGGGCGGCGGGGGCGAAACCGGGGCTTTCACTGGACGGCGCGCTGAGACATAAGTCCCCTTCGCAGAATCCCGAGACCCTCCAGCCCGAAGGATCGACCATGGCCTCCTACCAGTACGTGTACCACATGGACGGCGTGTCCAAGACGTATCCCGGCGGCAAGAAGTGCTTCGAGAACATCCGCCTCTCGTTCCTGCCCGGCGTGAAGATCGGCGTCGTCGGCGTCAACGGCGCCGGCAAGTCCACCCTGCTGCGCATCATGGCCGGCCAGGACAAGGATTTCACCGGCGAGGCCTGGGCCGCCAAGGGCGCCAAGGTCGGCTACCTGCCGCAGGAGCCGCAGCTGGACGAGACCCGCACCGTGCGTGAGAACGTCATGGACGGCGTGGCCGAGAAGAAGGCCCTCGTCGACGCGTTCAACGAAACCTCCATGAAGCTCGCCGAGGATTACACCGACGAGCTGATGGAGAAGATGACCGAGCTGCAGGACCAGATCGAGGCCCAGGACCTGTGGGACCTCGACAGCCAGGTCGACGTGGCCATGGAAGCCCTGCGCTGCCCGCCGGACGACGCCGACGTCTCCAAGCTCTCGGGCGGCGAGAAACGCCGCGTCGCGCTGTGCAAGCTGCTGCTCGAAGCCCCCGACATGCTGCTGCTGGACGAGCCGACCAACCACCTCGACGCCGAGACCATCGCCTGGCTGCAGAAGCACCTGATCGAGTACAAGGGCACGATCCTGATCGTGACCCATGACCGCTACTTCCTCGACGACATCACCTCCTGGATCCTCGAGCTCGACCGCGGGCGGGGCATCCCCTACGAGGGCAACTATTCGTCCTGGCTGGAGCAGAAGGCCAAGCGCCTCGAGCAGGAAGCGCGCGAGGACAAGTCGCGCCAGAAGACCCTGTCGCGCGAGCTCGAGTGGGTCCGCCAGGGCGCCAAGGCCCGCCAGGCCAAGTCCAAGGCCCGCCTGCAGCGCTACGAGGAACTGGCCAACCAGTCCGAGCGCGAGCAGGTCGGCAAGGCGCAGATCATCATCCCGCACGGCCCGCGCCTGGGCGGCAAGGTGATCGAGGTCGACAACATCAAGAAGGCCTTCGGCGAGAACCTGCTGATCGACGGGCTGACCTTCGACCTGCCCCCGGGCGGCATCGTCGGCGTGATCGGCCCCAACGGCGCCGGCAAGTCCACCCTGTTCCGCATGCTGACCGGGCAGGACCAGCCGGACGAGGGCACGATCACCTATGGCGACACGGTCAAGCTCGCCTATGTCGACCAGTCCCGCGACGCGCTCGACCCGAACAAGACGGTGTGGGAGGAGATCTCCGACGGGCTCGACATCATCAAGCTCGGCGAGGCGGAGATGGCCTCCCGCGCCTATTGCGGCGCCTTCAACTTCAAGGGCGGCGACCAGCAGAAGAAGGTCGGGCTGCTCTCGGGCGGTGAGCGCAACCGGGTCCACATGGCCAAGCTGCTGCGCTCGGGCGGCAACGTGCTGCTGCTCGATGAGCCGACCAACGACCTCGACGTCGAGACCCTGCGCGCCCTCGAGGACGCGCTGGAGAACTTCGCGGGCTGCGCGGTGGTGATCTCGCACGATCGCTGGTTCCTCGACCGGATCTGCACCCACATCCTCGCCTTCGAGGGCGACAGCCACGTGGAGTGGTTCCAGGGCGACTTCACCGCCTACGAGGAGGACAAGATCCGCCGCCTCGGCGCCGATGCGGCCGAGCCCAAGCGGATCAAGTACAAGAAGTTCACCCGCTGAGCGCGGGGCCGGGCCCGGGCGGGTCCGGTCGACGGCCTGCCGGAAAACCGAAACGCGCCGCCCGGGGGGATCTCGGGCGGCGCGTTTGCGTTCCGGCGGAAGCGTTCCGGGGGGGGGCGGGGGCGGCCCGGCGGCAGGCGCGGCGATGCGGCGGCGGCGTATCCGCGGGGCGGTCGGCGCCGGGTCATCGGTGCATCGCGTCGTGTCGGGGAGCGGCGGCGAAAGCCGACGGGCAGGGGCCCGCCGCCCGCCCGGCCAATACGCGGCCAGGAGAGGCGACGGGCGCCGGGGGCGCCTCGCGCGCGCGCCCGGTCGTCCGTGGGTCGCGATACGCAGCGACGCCTCGGGAACGTGGGGACATGGGGAAGGCGAACTTTGCAGGCCCCGTTCATCGTTCAGTGGAAAAGTCGCTATTTTTAAGGTGCATGTCACCTGCATTTTTGGGCAGTTCAGGATTTCTCGAAACCACATGCGCCATCGGGCGCCTTATTGAAGAAAATGCAACCAGGGGTTGCGGCCTAATTCAGGTGAATGAATTCGCCTTTCAGGCGAGTTCAAGCGGCTTCCGAACCGCGGAGGGCGGCGCCGAAGGGCGGATGCCCGGAGGGTGGGCCGCGGCCCGAATCGATTCGTCCACGAGATGCGCGGCGCCGGGCGCCCAGCCCCCCCAAAGCACGGGGGCCGGGCGACGCCTCCGCCGCCCGGCCCCCCGCCGTCCGCATCGCCCAAGCCCGCGGGCGCCCGGCCCCCGCCGTCCCGGCCCGCGGCGACGCCTCACTCCCCGCGCGGGAAGCGGGCGTTCTCCTCGACCACGTTGAGGTCCATGTGGTTGCGCATGAACCGCTCGGAGGCCGCCTGCAGGGGCTGGTGATCCCAGGGGTAATAGGCCCCGTTGCGCAGCGCCTCGTAGACGATGTGCCGCCGGGCCTGGCTCTCGCGCACCTCGGCGTCGTAGCGCGCGAGGTCCCAGCGCGCCCGCGCCTCGGCGTCGAACCGCTTCCACACCTCGGCATGGGCGGGGTCGTCGGCGAGGTTCTCCAGCTCGTGCGGGTCGGCCGAGAGGTCGAAGAGCTGGTCGGGATCGAGCGCGCAGCGGGTGAACTTCCACTTGCCCTGGCGCAGCGCGACCAGCGGCGCATAGGACGCCTCGGCCGCGTATTCCATCGCCACCGGGCTGGTGCGGGTCGCGCCCTCGGTCAGCGGCGCCAGGTTCTCGCCGTCGGTGAAGGGCGCCACCTCGCCCAGCGGCACGCCCGCGAGGGCGCAGACCGTGGGCGTCACGTCGATGGTCGAGACCGGCGTCTCGATCAGCCCCGGGGCCACGCCGTCGCCTGCGATCATCAGCGGCACGCGGGAGGAGCCCTCGTAGAAGCTCATCTTGAACCACAGGCCGCGTTCCCCGAGCATGTCGCCATGGTCCGAGACGAAGAGGATCGTCGCCTCCTGCCGGGTCGCCTCCATCGCGTGCAGGATCTCGCCGATCTTGTCGTCGAGATAGGAGATGTTGGCGAAATAGGCGCGGCGGGACCGGCGGATGTTCTCTTCCGTGATCTCGAAATTGCGCCAGTCATTGGCGTCGAAGATCCGCTTCGCATGGGGATCATGCGCGTCGTAATCCATCGCCGGGACCTCGGGCAGCAGGTGCTCGCAGTCCTCGTAGAGGTCCCAGTACTTGCGCCGGGCCACGTAAGGGTCGTGCGGGTGGGTGAAGCTGACCGTCAGCATCCAGGGCCGCGGGTCCTTGCCGCGGCTCAGGTCATAGACCTTGCGCACGGCGTTGTAGGCGACCTCGTCGTCATACTCCATCTGGTTGGAGATTTCGGCCACGCCCGCGCCGGTCACCGAGCCCATGTTGTGATACCACCAGTCGATCCGCTCCCCGGGCTTGCGGTAATCGGGGGTCCAGCCGAAATCGGCCGGGTAGATGTCGGTGGTCAGCCGTTCCTCGAACCCGTGCAGCTGGTCGGGGCCGACGAAATGCATCTTGCCCGACAGCGCCGTCTGCCAGCCCGCCCGGCGCAGGTGATGCGCGTAGGTGGGGATGGCCGAGGAGAATTCGGCCGCGTTGTCATAGACCCCGGTGCGGCGCGGCAGCTGCCCGGACATGAAGCTCGCCCGCCCCGGGGCGCAGAGCGGCGAGGCGGTGTAGGCGTTCTTGAACCGCGCCGATTTCGCCGCCAGCGCCTTGAGGTTCGGCGCGTGCAGCCAGTCGGCCGGGCCGTCCGGGAACAGGGTGCCGTTCAGCTGATCCACCATCAGGATCAGGATGTTGGGGCGCTTCATTGGGGGTCCTTTTTCGCCAGGTGAAGGTCGAGGTAATCAAGTGCGGCGGCCGTGCAGGCCCCGCGCGGCGGCGGCGGGGTCTCCAGCGCGCGGCGGATGTAGAGCCCGTCGATCATGGCCGCGAGGCCGAGCGCGATCGTCTCGGCCCGCGCCCCGGCCAGGGGCCGCAATTCGTTCAGAAGGTTCGAGCGCAGCCGGCGGTGATAGATGTGCAGCAGCCGCGCCACCGATTCCGACTTGCGCGCCCGGACGTAGAAGCTCAGCCACGCGGCCACCGCCTCGGGCGCCAGGTTGATGTCCGCGAAATTGGCGCCGACCACCGCGCGCAGCCGCGCCTCGGGCGTGTCCGCCGCCGCCGCCAGCGCCCGGCGCACCTCGGCCGCGTAGTCGCTCAGCAGGCGGCGCATGGCGGCGAGGAAGATCTGTTCCTTCGAGCCGAAGTAGTGATGGGCCAGCGCCGGCGACATCCCCGCGCGTTTCGCGATCTGGCTGACGGTCACGTCAAGCGAACCGGTGCGCCCGATTTCGCCTATCGCGGCGTCGACCAGCGCTTTTCGGCGCGCAGGCTCCACTCCTTTTCGACCCATGGGGGCGCATCTCCCGACATAATGTTCCGGCGCCGCCAAGCGCAGGGTTGCAAACCGGACTTGAATGCATCCTAATTGAGCCGTCAATCAATGAAATCATTCGGGCCGGGGAACGCGGTCCGGGTGGCAACGACGCGCCCCGCGCGACCAACAATGCGATCAAGCTCGCAGGGAGACTGACCGAAGATGAAGAAGCTCGCCGCCGCCCTCCTGGGCGCCGCCCTCGCCCCCGCCGCCGCTTCCGCCGCCGATTGCGGCTCGGTGGTGATGACCGAGATGAACTGGAAATCCTCCCAGGTCGTCACCTCCGTCGCCAAGTTCGTGCTCGAGCAGGGCTATGGCTGCGAGGTGACCATGGTCGCCTCCTCGACCGTCCCCGCCCTCGCCTCGGTCGCCGAGACCGGCAAGCCCGACATCGTGACCGAGCTGTGGATCAACGGCGCCCCGGCCTATGAGAAGATGGAGGCCTCGGGCAAGATCACCACGCTGACCGACGTGCTGTCCGACGGCGGCGTCGAGGGCTGGTGGATCCCGCAATACCTCGTGGACGCGCATCCCGAGCTGGCCACCCTCGAGGGCGTGCTGGCCAATCCCGAGCTGGTCGGCGGCCGCTTCCACCAGTGCCCCGAGGGCTGGGGCTGCCAGCGCGCCAACGCCTCGAAGGGCGCCGCCGCGGGCCTCGAGGGCGCGGGCATCGAGCTGTTCCAGCACGGCTCGGGCGAGACGCTCGCCGCCTCGATCGCCTCGGCCTTCGAGAACCAGGAGCCCTGGTTCGGCTACTACTGGGGGCCGACCGCGATCCTCGGCAAGTACCCGATGCACAAGATCTCGCTGGGCGAGTACATCCCCGAGGTGCACACCTGCGATTCGGACCCCGAGTGCCCGACCCGCGGCGAGCGGCTGTCCGAGTACCCGGTGTCCCCGGTCAAGACCGTCGTGACCAACACCTTCTCCGAGGAGCAGCCCGAGGCCTCGGCCTTCATGGCCAACCTCTCGTTCACCAACGAGCAGATGAACGGCATCCTGGCCTGGATGGACGACAACGACGCCACCGCCGAGGAAGCGGCCGTCTACTTCCTGACCTCCGAGAAGGACCTGTGGATGGGCTGGCTGGACGACGAGGCGAAGGCCAAGCTGTCCGAGCTGTTCTGATCGGCGCCTGACGCGCTCCGGGAAAGGGCGCCCTCCGACACGCCGGGGGGCGCCCTTTTCCTTTCCAACACGGCCGGCGCGGACACGGCCCGCATCGCAGCCCGGCAGGTCGTGCCGGCCTTCGACGCGGACCCGGAAAACCGGGCGGCATGGCGGGTCCCGAGGGGACGGGACCGGCCGCGGATCCAACAGGGAACGGGTGAAAATGTCTTTCTATTCAGGGGTGTTCGACGGGCTCGGCCTGCGCGAATGGTGTGACGCGGACAAGCAGGAAGGGCCGATGACCATGGCCCAGCTGCTGGCGCGCAAGAAGGCCGCGGCGGGCGGCGGCGGCGAGGAGGTCGACGCGGCCGCCGAGGCCGCGGGGGGCTTTCCGTTCCCCTCGCTCGACAACCTGCATTCGGCCTGCGACGCGATCCCGCGCACGCGCGATTTCACCACCGGGGCCGAGCAGGCCTTCCTCGACGTGAAGGACCCGATGAAGGTGGTGCTGGACCCGATGACCCAGCCGCTGTCCTTCCTGCTCGACTGGGCGCTGGCGCTGTTCGAATGGCTGCCCTGGTTCGTGCTGATCCCGGCGCTGCTGCTGCTGACCTGGTACGCGACCCGCGCCGCGGGCGTGGTGGCGCTGGTGGCGGCGACCTTCCTCGGGATGGCCTTCATCGACCATTACGACGCGGCGGCGCAGACCCTCGCCATCGTCTTCGTCTGCACGATATTCTGCGTCGCGCTGGGCGTGCCGATCGGCATCGGCATGGCGCGCAACGACACGGCGCAGCGGATCCTGATCCCGGTGCTGGACATGCTCCAGACCCTGCCGACCTTCGTCTACCTGATCCCGCTGATCTTCCTGTTCTCGGTGACGGAATCGAAGCTCTACGGCATCGCCATCATCCTCTACGCCATCGTGCCGGTGATCCGCCTGACCAATCTCGGCATCCGGCTGGTGGACAAGGACGTGATCGAGGCCGCGGACGCTTTCGGCATGACCGACAAGCAGAAGCTGTTCGGCGTGCAGATCCCGCTGGCGCTGCCGAACATCATGGCGGGCGTGAACCAGACCATCATGATGTCGCTGGCCATGGTCGTCATCGCCTCGCTGGTCTCGGCCCCGGGCCTCGGCGTCCTCGTGCTGCGCGGCATCCGCAACCTCGAGCTTGGCGTCGGCCTCGTCTCGGGCCTGTGCATCGTGCTGCTGGCCATCGTGCTCGACCGGTCGACCAAGGCCGCGCTGAGCCGCATCGACAAGTCCGAGCGCTGAGGGAGGGACCGACATGACGCAACCCAAGGTTTCCATCCGCGGTCTCTACAAGATCTTCGGCGAGGACCCCCTGGCGGCGCTGACCCATGTCCGCGCCGGCATGGGCAAGCCCGAGCTGCTGGAGACGCATGGCCACGTGCTCGGCCTGCAGGACATCAATGTCGACATGCAGCCGGGCGAGATCACCGTCATCATGGGCCTCTCGGGGTCCGGCAAGTCGACGCTGATCCGGCACCTCAACCGGCTGATCGAGCCGACGGCGGGCGAGATCCTCGTCGACGGCGACGACGTGATGAAGCTCGGGCCGCAGCAGCTGCTGGAGATGCGCAAGACCCGCATGTCCATGGTGTTCCAGAAGTTCGCGCTGTTCCCGCACCGCACGGTGCTGGACAACGCGGGCATGTCCCGGCGCATCCGCGGCGAGGGCGAGGACGTGGCGGACCGCGAGGGCAAGAAGTGGCTCGACCGCGTCGGCCTCTCGGGCTTCGAGGGCAGCTACCCGGCCCAGCTGTCGGGCGGCATGCAGCAGCGCGTCGGCATCGCCCGGGCGCTGGCCTCGGACTCGGACATCATGCTGATGGACGAGGCGTTCTCGGCGCTCGACCCGCTGATCCGCACCGACATGCAGGACCTGCTGCTCGAACTCCAGGCCGAGCTGCACAAGACCATCATCTTCATCACCCATGACCTCGATGAGGCGCTGAAGCTGGCCGATCACCTGGTGATCCTCAAGGACGGCGCCGTGGTCCAGCAGGGCGAGCCGCAGGAGATCCTGCTGCACCCGAACGACCCGTACATCGTCGACTTCATCTCGGACATCAACCGCGCCCGCGTGCTGCGCGTGCGCTCGGTGATGGAGAAGTCGACCGCCGAGCCGGTGAATTGCGCGGGCGAGGTGCAGGCCAACGACAACCTCGAGAGCGTGATCGGCAAGTCCGAGGGCGACACCACCCGCAACTACCGGGTGATGCACGAGGGCGCGCAGGTCGGCATCCTGCACATGACCGACCTGGTGAAGGCGCTGGTGCCCACCGCGGCCTCGGAAGCGGGGCTGCGGGCGGGCGCGGCCTGAGGGGCGCGGGTCGATGACCGGGAAAGACACGGGGGGCGGGGCCGGATCGGCCTCGCCCTCGTCGCCTTCAGGGACGGGCGCCGGGACGGGGGGCGGGGCCGGGCAGGGGCGCGCCGCCCCCGCCGCTCCCGCCGCCGTGCCGCCGCCGCCCTGCGCCCCGAGCCTGCGCGGGCTGCTGCTGTCGCGCCTGCTGCTGCCGGTCGCCATGCGCCGCCGCCGCGCCACGCCGATCTCCGAGCGGATCTCCGCCGACCGCGCCGCGGGTCCCGCGCGCCCCCCGGCCGCCCTCGCCCCGCGGGTGCGCGAGGAGGACGGGCCCGGCGGGCGCCGCTTCGTCCTCTCTCCGCCGACCGGGGCCGCCCCCGCGCCCTGGCGGATCCTCTATTTCCACGGCGGCGGGTATCTCTTCGACCTGATCGACCCGCACTGGACCCTGCTGGCGGGCCTCTCCGCCGCCTCGGGGGCCGAGATCGCCATCCCGCTCTACCCCCTCGCCCCCGAGGCGGAGGTGGAGCAGGGTCTCGAGGCGGCCGAGGCCGCGTGGCACGCCCTGGCGGGCGCCCAGGGCGCGTCCCGCGTGGTCCTGTGCGGCGATTCCGCGGGGGGCGGGCTGGCGCTGTCGCTCGCCTGCCGCCTGCGCGACCGGGGCCTGCCCCTGCCCGCCGCGCTGGCGTTGATCGCGCCCTGGCTCGACGTCGCCGCCGCGGGGCCGGACCAGCGCCGCCTCGCCCGGCGCGACGCGATCCTGACGCCGGGCTTCCTGCGCGAGGCGGGGACCCTCTGGGCCGGGGGGCGGGCGGTCGAGGCGCCCTCGGTCAGCCCGCTCCATGCCGCGCCCGAGGGGCTGCCGCCCACGATGATCGCGGTGGGGGATCGGGACATGCTGCTGTCGGACGCGCGCCGCTGGGCCGCGAAATCCCCCGCCACGCAGCTTCGGGTCTATTCGCAGATGTTCCACGTCTTCCCGGCGGCGGACATCCCCGAGGGGCGCCACGCGCTCGCCGCCCTCGCCGGGTTCTGCGCCGCCCATGCCGGGGGCTGAGGCGGTCCGGGGCGTCCCGGCCCGGCGCGGGTTGCGCGGGCGGGGCGCGGCGCCTTAACTGTTCCGCCCTTGTTCCCTTTGCCGCGGAGCCATTTCATGACCGTCCACATGCGTCCCTTCCGCCCCGCCGACATTCCCGCGGGCAAGGCCCTGTCGGATGCCGAGAACTGGCCGCCCCGGATCGCGGACTGGGAATTCCACCTCGCGCGCTCGGAAGGCGTGGCGCTGGAGGAGGACGGGCGCGTGCTCGCCTGCACCCTGACCACGCCGCTGGGGCCGGACGTCGGCGGCATCTCCAACGTGCTGGTGGACCGCGCGGCCCGGGGCAGGGGCCTCGGGCGCCGGGCGGTGGAGGGGGCGATGGAGCTGGCGGCGGGGCGGGAGCTGCGCCTCTGGGCCACCGCGGAGGGGCGCCCGCTCTATGAAAAGCTCGGCTTCGCGGCGGAGGGGGAGGTGCTGCAGCTGCAGGGCGTGCTCGCGCGCGCGCCCCGGGCGCCTGTGCTCGGCGCCGTCGGGCTCGGCCCCGACGCGCTGGCCGAGATCTGCGCCCTCGACCGCCGCCATTTCCAGGCCGACCGGCGCCAGACCATCGCCGCCTTCCTGGCGAACCCGGAGGCGGAGGCGATCGGGGTCCGCGGCCCGGACGGGCTGACCGCCTGGGCCGCGCGCCGTCCCTTCGGCTTCGGGGAAGAGATCGGCCCGGTGATCGCAGGGGATGCCGAGACCGCCGCGGCGCTGGTCGCAAAGCTGATGCAGGGCCGCGCCGGGCGCTACCTGCGGGTGGATGCGGACGGGGACGGCGCCTTCGCCGCGGCGGTGCAGGGCTTCGGGCTGCCCTGCATGTCGCGGGTCACCTTCATGCGCCGCGGCGCGCGCACCCCGCGCCCGACCGTGTTCGGCCTGTCCGACCAGGGCATCGGCTGAGGGGGATCGGCTGAGGGGGCGTCGGCAGGGGCCGCCGCCGCCGGACCCGGCCTGCGCGCCCGGGGGCGTCCCGGGGCGCCGCCCGCCGGTCCCCCGGCAGGCGCCGCCCCGGCGGGGGCTCAGAAATTCACCCGGTCGCCGCCCTTGAGCTGCAGGATCTCGCGCGCCTCGTCCGGGGTCGCGATCTCGCAGCCCAGCCCCTCGAGGATGCCGCGCACCTTCGTGACCTGCTCGGCATTGCTCTCGGCCAGGCGCCCCTTGCCGAGCCAGAGGCTGTCCTCCAGTCCCACCCGCACGTTGCCGCCCATCGCCGCCGCCTGCGCCGCGATGCGCATCTGCGCAGCCCCCGCGCCCAGCACCGACCAGCGGTAGGCGTCGCCGAACAGCCGGTCGGCGGTGCGCTTCATGTGGGCGACGTCCTCGGGGTGCGGGCCGATCCCGCCCAGGATCCCGAACACCGACTGGACGAAGAAGGGCGGCGTCACCAGCCCGCGGTCGACGAAATGCGCCAGCGTGTAGAGGTGGCCGATATCGTAGCACTCGATCTCGAACCGTGTCTGGTTCTCGGCGCAGGCCGTCAGGATGTTCTCGATGTCCTGGAAGGTGTTTTTGAAGATCCGGTCCTTCGAACCCGCGAGCAGCGGCTCCTCCCAGTCATGCTGGAAGTCCTTGTAGCGGTTCAGCATGGGGTAGAGGCCGAAATTCATCGAGCCCATGTTGAGGCTGGCGACCTCGGGCTTGAATTCGACCACCGGGCGCATGCGTTCCTCGACGCTCATGGTCGGAGAGCCGCCGGTGGTGATGTTGACCACCGCGTTGGTGCGCTGGCGGATGGAGGCGAGGATCGGCGCGAAGGCCTCGGGGCTCTGGTCCGGGCGGCCGTCCTTCGGGTCGCGCGCGTGCAGGTGGACGATGGCCGCCCCCGCCTCGGCCGCGCCGACGGCGGCGTCGGCGATCTCCTCGGGGGTCACCGGCAGGTGCGGGGACATGGACGGGGTGTGGATGGACCCGGTCACCGCGCAGGTGATGATGGTCTTTCCCGCGGTGGTCATGGCGGCTTCTCTCCCTGTTCGCCGGGCGGTTGCTCCGCCCTGTCGCCGGGGCCGTGCGTGATGCGGGCGGCCCCGGGCCAGAGCAAAGCACGTCGCGCGGCGCCGCGCCAAGCGCGCGATTAACTGCATCGCAAGGCAGGCCCCGTATCCCCGGTCCCATGTGCGGTGGGAGCGGATGATGATGACGCAATGGCGGCGCCTTGCGGCCGGGGCGCGAAGACGCGGCGCGCGAGAAGACGCGGCGCAGGGAGACGGCGCGCGTGGCGACGGCGCACGTGGCGACGGCGCACGGGGAGACGCCGCGCGGGGAGACGACGCACGGGGAGACGCCGCGCGGGGAGACGCCGCACGGGGAGACGCCGCGCGGCGATCCCGGGCGCGCCGATCCCGGACGCCGGGTGGACTGGCGCCATGGGCGCGGGGCCCGGGTTGCGCGTCGGTCGGCGCGTGGGCCGCGGGGTGCGCGGCGCGCGCCGCCGCCGCGCCCGCGCGGCCCCGCCGGCGCGTCCTCGCGGCCGCGCTCGGCGCGCTGCTGGCCCTGTGCGGCCTGCCGGCGGCCGCCGCGCCGGGCGGAAGCGCCGCCCCCCTCGCCGCCGCCCCCCTCACCTTCGCCGTGGTGCCGCAGAAAAGCGCCGCCGCCACCCTGCGCGCCTGGACGCCGCTGGCCGAATGGCTCTCGCGCCGCATGGGGGCGCCGGTGCGGCTGGTCACCGCCGCCGACATCCCCGCCTTCGAAAGCTGCCTCGCGCGCGGGGCCTACGACATCGCCTACATGAACCCCTATCACTTCGTGACCTTCAACGCCGATCCCGGCTACCGCGCCGTCGCCCACCGGCGCGGCGACCGGCTGCACGGCGTGCTGGTGGCGAAGCGCGACGGGCCGATCCGCACGCCCGAGGACCTCGAGGGGCGGCCCATCGCCTTTCCCTCGCCCGCCGCCTTCGGCGCCAGCCTGGTGCAGCGGGCCGAGCTGCGGGCCCGCGGCATCGCCTTCATGCCGCGCTACGTGCGCAGCCACGAATCCGTCTACCTCGCCGTCGCGCGCGGCCTGATCCCGGCCGGGGGCGGGGTGATGCGCACCCTGCGCACCATGCCGCTCGAGGTGCAGGACCAGCTGGTGGTGATCCACCAGACCGAGGGCTACACCCCCCATGCCGTGGCCGTCGGGCCGCAGGTGCCGAAGATGGTCCGCGCCCGCCTGCGCATGGCCCTCGCCGACGCCGGGGCGGCGCCGCAGCAGCCGCTCGCGCCGCTCGGATTCACCGCGTTCGAGCTCGCCGACGACGCGGCCTGGGACGACGTGCGCGCGCTCGGCATCCCGCCCCAGGACGCGGGGCTCCAGCTTGCATGGCGGTCGCAATGTCTTTCCGACTGAAGCTCATCCTCGGGGTGCTGGCGCTCCAGGCGGCGTTCCTGGCCGCCTTCATCCTCGGCAACGTCGTCTGGGCGACGCGCATGGCGCGCGAGCAGATGCGGGTCGAGGCGGATTTCGCCTCGGGCATGGGCCGGCGCGCGCTGCTCGACGCCGCCCTGTCCTATGACATCGCCACCGTGGACGCGGTGCTGGACGAGCTGGCCCGGTCCGAGCTGGTCAGCCACGCCTCGCTGCTCGACGCCCACCTGCACATGATGGCCGAGGCGGGCGAGAGCCTGCCGCCGGTCGCCTACTCGGTCCCGCACGCGGATGACGCGCCCGCGCCCCCGGGGGCGGAGCACATGGACGGCTTCTACCTGCACGACCCGTCCGAGGGCGAGGCGACCCCGGCCCAGGGCGAATTCACCTTCCACGAGGATTCGCTCGAGACGCTGCGCTCCGTCGACGGCCCCTCGGGGCATATCGGCTGGCTGCGCCTGCGCATGCCGACCGAGGCGGCGGCGGGCCGGGTGCAGGGGCTGCTCGCCTTCAACCTCGCCGCCGCCGCCGTCGGCCTCGCGGGGCTGCTCGCCGCCGCGCTCTGGTTCTCCGGCCACCTGTCGCGCCGCATCCTGCTGCTGCGCGACGGCGCAGACCGCATCGCCTCGGGCGATGTCGATTTCCGCCTGCCAGAGGACGGGGGGGACGAGATCAGCCGCGCCGCCGCGGGCTTCAACCAGATGAGCGCGGCGCTGCGCGAGGAACGCCGCCGCCTCGACCGCCGCATCGGCTCGGACCACCTGACCGGCGCCGCCAACCGCATCGGCCTGCGCCAGTTCCTCGACCGCTGGCGCGCCGCGCCCGCCGCGCGCGGGCTGGCGCTGCTGCATGTCGATCTCGACCGCTTCAAGCTGGTCAACGACACCAAGGGGCACAAGGCCGGGGACGTGGTGCTGGCCGAGGTCACCCGCCGCCTGCGCGAGCGCACGCCCGAGACCGGGATCGTCGCGCGGATCGGCGGGGACGAGTTCGTGCTGGCCCTTCCCGACGGCCCGGACGCCGAGCTGACGGAGCTGGCCGAGGACCTGATCGGCGCGGTGTGCGAGCCGGTGCCCTTCGCGGGCGAGACGCTCTGCGTCGGGGCCAGCGTCGGCATCGCCCGCCTCTCGCCCGGCGCGACCGAGGGCGAGGCGGAGCTGGCGATGATCAACGCCGACATCGCGCTCTACGCCTCCAAGGAAGGCGGGCGCGGCCGCGTCACCCTGTTCGACGACCGCATGCGCCGCCGGGTGGAGGCCCGCGCCCGCGTGGTCGAGGAGGTCCGCCGCGGCCTCGAGATGGCCGATTTCCTGCCCCTGCTGCAGCCCCAGCTGCGCCTCTGCGACGGGGTGGTGACGGGGGTCGAGACGCTGGCCCGCTGGCGCCACCCCGAGCGCGGCCTCGTCCCCCCCGGCCAGTTCATGGAGGCGGTGGGCGACGGCGACCTGCTGGTGGAGATCGACGACATCGTGCGCGACAAGGCCTGCGCCTGGCTCGCCGCCCGCCGCGCCGCCCGCCCGCGGGAGGCGCCGCTGCGCCTCGGCTTCAACCTGCCCCCCGGGCAGCTGCGGGATGAGCGCACGCCCGAGCGCCTCGCCACCGTGATCTGCCGCCACGGGATCGACGCCGGGGATATCGGTCTCGAGGTCCGCGAGGGCGCGGTGATCGAGGCGCAGGGCGGGCGCGGGGACGAGACCCTCGGGCTGCTGGTCGAATGCGGCTTCCATATCGAGCTGGGCGCCTTCGGGGCGGGCCGCGCCTCGCTGCCCATGCTCTCCGAACGCTCGGTCAGCCGGATCCGCATCGACCGCAGCCTGGTGTCCGGCGTGGATGCCGACCCGCAGAAGCGGCGGCTGGTGGACGCGCTGATCGGCATCGGCCAAGCGCTGGGGATCGAGACCCTGGCCGAGGGGGTGGAGACCGCGGGCGAGCTGCAGGCGCTGCGCGAGGCGGGCTGCGACACGGCGCAGGGCTATGTCATCGCCCACCCGATGCCGCCGGACGAGCTGTCGGACTGGCTCGACGCCCGCGCCGCCGCCACGCCGCTGGACGCCGCCCGCCGGGCCTGAGCGCCGGGACTGGGCGCAGGACCTGGGGGATTGGCCTGGGCGCGGGGCCTGAACGCGGGGCCTGAACGCGCCTGAACGTCGGGTCCGGGCGCCCCGGCCCGCCGCCCCGCGCGCGCCGCCCCCGGCGGCGCCGGGCGGGCGCGCGGGAGGCCCCGTGCCTCCCCAAGCCCGGCCGCACGCCCGCGCCCGCCATCCCGGGCGCCGCCCCTCCCCGCTTCCGCCTGCCGGAAAACCCTTCCGCGCCCGCCCGCGCGCATTGCCGTTCCCCGCGGCGTCATGCGATCCATTCCCCTCGCCCCCGTGCGCGCCCGCCGCGCGCCAAGGGGGGGCGCGATCCACACGCGACGGGAGGGGAGGCCCAGCCATGGCGATCCGAAAACTCAAGGGCGGCAAGCCCGAGGCCGACAAGGCCGAAGACGACCGCAAGGTGCGCGAGACGGTGGAAACCATCCTCGCCGACATCGAGACCCGCGGCGACGCCGCCGTGCGCGAGCTCTCGGCGAAATTCGACGGCTACAGCCCGGGCGCCTTCCGCCTCACCCCCTCCGAGATCGAGGCGGCGATGCAGAAGGTCTCCACCCGCGACATGGAGGACATCCGCTTCGCCCAGGCCCAGATCCGCCGCTTCGCCGAGGCGCAGCGGGCCAGCATGACGGATATCGAGGTCGAGACCGTCCCCGGCGTCATCCTCGGCCACCGCAACATCCCGGTGCAATCCGTCGGCTGCTACGTGCCGGGCGGCAAGTTCCCCATGGTCGCCTCGGCGCACATGTCCGTGCTGACCGCCGCGGTGGCGGGCGTCCCGCGCATCGTCGCCAGCGCCCCGCCGGTGAACGGCGCCCCCCACCCGGCCATCGTCGCGGCGATGCAGATGGGCGGCGCGCACGAGATCCTCTGCCTCGGCGGCATCCAGGCCGTCGGCGCCATGGCGCTGGGCACCGAGACGCTCGACCCCGTCCACATGCTCGTCGGCCCCGGCAACGCCTTCGTGGCCGAGGCCAAGCGGCAGCTCTTCGGCCGGGTCGGGATCGACCTCTTCGCCGGACCCACGGAAACCATGGTCATCGCCGACGACACGGTGGACGCCGAGATGTGCGCCACCGACCTGCTGGGCCAGGCCGAGCATGGCTACAACTCGCCCGCCGTCCTCGTGACCAATTCCGAGGCGCTGGCGACCGCCACCCTGGCCGAGATCGACCGCCTGCTGCAGATCCTGCCGACCGCCGAGACCGCCGCCGCCTCCTGGCGCGATTATGGCGAGGTCTGGCTCTGCGACGCGCACGAGGAGATGCTCGAGGTCGCGAACGACATCGCCTCGGAGCATGTGCAGGTGATGACCGACCGCGACGACTGGTATCTCGAGAACATGACCTCCTACGGGGCGCTGTTCCTCGGGCCGCGCACCAACGTGGCGAATGGCGACAAGGTGATCGGCACCAACCACACGCTGCCCACCAAGAAGGCCGGGCGCTACACGGGCGGGCTCTGGGTCGGCAAGTTCCTGAAAACCCACTCTTACCAGAAGGTCACGACCGACGCGGCCGCGGCCGAGATGGGGGCGTATTGCTCCCGCCTGTGCATGCTCGAGGGCTTCGTCGGCCATGCCGAGCAGGCCAACCTGCGCGTGCGCCGCTATGGCGGCAAGAACGTGCCCTATGGGGAGGCCGCGGAATGATGCTGCCGGACACGCCGAATTTCGACCTGACGGGCCGCCGGGCGCTGGTGGCCGGGGGATCCTCCGGCATCGGGCTGGGCTGCGCCGCGGGGCTGGCCCGCGCCGGGGCGGAAGTGACGGTCGCCGCCCGCCGCATGGGCCCGGTGGAGGAGGCCGTCGAGGCCCTGCGCGCCGAGGGCCACGCCGCCCACGCCATGCAGCTCGACCTCGACGACGTGGAGGGGATGCGCGCCGCCGTCAGCGCGGCGGGCCCGTTCGACATCCTGGTGAACTCGGCCGGCCTCGCGCGCCATTCCAAGGCCGCGGAAACCACGCCCGAGGATTTCGACGCCGTCGCCTCGGGCAATTTCCGCGGGGCCTATTTCCTGGCGCAGGCGGTGGCGAACGGGCTGATCGCCGCCGGGAAACCGGGTTCGATCATCACCGTCTCCTCCCAGATGGGCCATGTCTCGGGGCCGGAACGAGCGCTTTATTCCGCCACCAAGCACGCCGTCGAGGGCTTCACCAAGGGCATGGCGTTGGAATGGGGCGCGCACGGGATCCGGGTCAACACCATCGGCCCGACCTTCATCCGCACCCCGCTGACCGAGCCGACCTTCGCCGACCCGGAAAAACTCGCCTGGGTGCAGTCGAAGATCGCCCTCGGGCGGGTCGGCACGGCGGGCGACATCGCCGGGGCGGCGGTGTTCCTCGCCTCCGACGCCGCGGCGCTGGTCACCGGGACCGCGCTGCTGGTCGATGGCGGCTGGACCGCGGCCTGAGGCGCCGGTCCGGGCCGCCCGGGGGGAGCGACGAAAAACCGGGGGGCGCCGCCGCGTCGCGGCGCCCCCGCGGCTTGATCCCGCGGGCGGGCTCCAATACTCATGAACCTCACCCGACATGTCCCGCCGAAAGGACCGCCGCCCATGTCCCAGAGCGACGCGCAGCAGCTCGTCAGCACCCAGTGGTTGGAAGACCATCTCTCGGCCCCTGACGTGAAGGTGTTCGACGCCTCCTGGCACATGCCGGACACGGGGCGCGACGCGAAGGCGGAGTACGCCGCGGCGCATGTCCCCGGCGCCGTCTTCTTCGACATCGACGAGATCGCCGACACCCGCAGCGCGCTGCCGCACATGGCGCCGCCGGTGGAGAAATTCGTCTCCCGCATGCGCCGCCTCGGCGTCGGCGACGGGCACCGGGTGGTGGTCTATGACCAGGCGGGGCTGTTCAGCGCCGCGCGCGCCTGGTGGATGCTGCGCCTGTTCGGGCACCGGGACGTCGCGGTGCTCGACGGCGGGCTGCCGAAATGGATCGCGGAAGGGCGCCCGACCGAGGACCTGCCGCCGATGCCGCGCGAGCGGCACTTCACCGCCCGCCGCAACGCCTCGCTGGTGCGGGACGTGACGCAGGTGGCGATGGCGGCCAAGCTTGGCGACGAGCAGATCGTCGACGCCCGCGGCCCCGCCCGGTTCCGCGGCGAGGCGCCCGAGCCGCGGCCCGGCCTGCGCTCCGGCCATATCCCCGGCTCGAAGAACGTGCATTACGCGACCCTGATCGGCGAGGACGGCGCCCTGAAGGACGAGGCCGGGCTGCGCGCGGCCTTCGAAGAAGCGGGCGTCGATCTCGGCAAGCCCGTCATCTCCTCCTGCGGGTCGGGCGTGACCGCCTGCATCCTCGACCTCGCGCTGGAACGCCTCGGGCACCGGCAGCACTCGGTCTATGACGGGTCCTGGGCCGAATGGGGCATGTACCCGGACCTCAAGGTCGAAGTCGGATGACCGGCGCGGGGGAGATGCCGGGGCCGGGCGAGGAGGTCGAGGTCATCGTCACCACGCTGGAGATGACCGAGCGGCCCGCGGGCCCGTACCCGCCGATGCCGATGGCCGCGCCGCTGACGCTGGTGCGCTCGGTCGAGCCGCCGCTGCGCTGGTTCTACCACCTCTATGACGTGGTGGGGGAGCAGTACGAGTGGACCGACCGGCATGGCGACGACCCGGAGGAGCTCCAGGCGCTGCTGCACGATGACGACGTCGCGCTTTACGTGCTGATGCATGACGGCTGGCCGGGCGGGTTCTTCATGCTCGACCACCGCGACCGCGGGGTGTGCGAGCTGCTCTATTTCGGCCTCGCGCCCGAACTGCTCGGCCGCGGCTACGGCAAGTGGCTGCTGGGCGAGGCGGTGCGCATGGGCTGGGAGCGGACGGGGGTCGAGAAGATGACCGTCTCGACCAACACGCTCGACCACGCGCGGGCGCTTCCGCTCTACCAGCGCGCCGGGTTCATGCCGGTGGACCGGCGGACCGAGACCCGGGCGCTGACCCGCCCGCTCGCCCCGCGCGCAGACTGACGGCGGGACGGCGGGGATGGAGGCGCTGGCGGCGGCGCTGACGCCCGAGGTCCTCGGCCCCGCCGCGTCGCTGCTGCTGATCGCGGCGAGCTTTTTCACATCGGCGATGACGGCGGGTTTCGGCGTCGGCGGCGGGCTGGCCCTGATGGCGCTGATGGGCGTCTTCCTGCCGGTCGCGGCGCTGATCCCGGTGCATGGCGTGGTGCAGCTCGGCTCCAATGCCGGGCGGGCGGCGCTGTTGCGCGTGCATGTCGACCGCGGCTTCCTGCTGGCCTTCCTGCCGGGCGCCTGCCTCGGCGCGGCGGTCGGAGGCTCGGTTGTGGTGGCGCTGCCCGAGACGCTTCTGAAGATCGTGCTGGCAGGCTTCGTGCTGGCCCTCGTGTGGGGGCCGAAGCCGAGCGCGGGCAGGGGGCTTGCGGGCCCCTGGGGCGCGGCGGGCGGCGGGGCGGTCACCACGGCGCTGACCATGTTCCTCGGGGCTACCGGGCCGCTGGTGGCGGCGCTGATCTCGGTCCAGGGCTTCGGGCGAGAGACGGTCGTGGCGACCAATGCCGGCGCGATGACGGCGCAGCACCTTCTCAAGACGCTCGTGTTCGGGATCGTCGGCTTCGCCTGGGCCGACTGGGCGCCGCTGATCGCGGCCATGGTCTGCACCGGCTATCTCGGGACCCGCGCCGGGGCGGGGCTGCTGCGGCGGATGCCCGAATCGCGGTTCCGCGCCGCCTTCCGGATCGGGCTGACGATTCTCGCCGCGAATCTCGCGTTGCAGGCGATCCGGGGCGCGTCCTGATCCCGTGTCACACGCCGCGGGTTTCGGTTTTCGATTAACTCTTGGTTAACCCCTTGCGGACTGCCCGATCGGTCCACAGCGAGTCTGTGCATAACTCAAGCACAAGATGTGGGCTATCTGTGAGCGTTGCTAATTCGTTCTCCTAGGGGTGGTGGGCGGCCGGGGGTCAACAACGAAATCTGGATCGGGTGTGTAAAAACTGTCTTGATGCCCGGGCAGGCTCGTCTATCCTTCGGGGCACAGGGCGAGACGGAGCGCTACATCTAGTGTCCCAACCCCCTCGCCCCGGGGTCCGTGACCCCCCAAGACCACAATATGCTGAGCATGCGCCCGCAAGCGGCGCCAGGCGCGCCCCCTCGCCCCGGGGCGCGTCCGCGGAAACACCGAGCCAGGGACAGCCCCATGCAGATCCACCGTCGCTTCACCCAGGAAGGCGCCTCGCCCTACGCCGCGATCGAGTTTCGCAAAGCCTCGTCGGAGATTCGCAATCCCGACGGCTCGGTCGTGTTCAAGCTGTCGGACATGGATGTGCCCGCGGACTGGTCCCAGGTGGCCGCCGACGTGCTGGCGCAGAAATACTTCCGCAAGGCGGGCGTGCCTACCGCGATGGTGAAGGTGGAAGAAGAGGGCGTGCCCGAGTGGCTGCAGCGCTCGATCCCCGACGAGGAGCGCCTCAAGCGCCTCGCCAAGGATCGCCGCACCACCGGCGAGACCTCGGCCACCCAGGTCTTCGACCGCCTGGCGGGCGCCTGGACCTACTGGGGCTGGAAGGGCGGCTACTTCACCGCCGAGGAAGACGCGCGCGCCTATTACGACGAGATGCGCTTCATGCTGGCCGCCCAGATGGGCGCGCCGAACAGCCCGCAGTGGTTCAACACCGGCCTGCACTGGGCCTACGGCATCGACGGCCCGTCCCAGGGCCACTACTACGTCGATTTCGAGACCGGCGAGCTGGTGAAATCCAAGACCGCCTATGAGCATCCGCAGCCCCATGCCTGCTTCATCCAGTCCGTCTCCGACGACCTGGTGAATGACGGCGGCATCATGGACCTGTGGACCCGCGAGGCGCGGCTGTTCAAATACGGCTCCGGCACCGGCACCAACTTCTCCAGCCTGCGCGGCGAGGGCGAGCCGCTGGCCGGCGGCGGGCGGTCCTCGGGCCTGATGTCCTTCCTCAAGATCGGCGACCGCGCCGCGGGCGCCATCAAGTCGGGCGGCACCACGCGCCGCGCGGCGAAGATGGTGATCTGCGATATGGATCACCCGGATATCGAGGAATTCATCAACTGGAAGGTGCGTGAAGAGCAGAAGGTGGCCTCGCTCGTCGCCGGCTCCCGCATGCACGAAGAGCGTCTGAACGAGATCTTCGAAGCGGTCCGCACCTGGGACGGCGAGGAAGAGGCGGCGTTCGACCCCAAGAAGAACCACGCCCTGAAGATGGCGATCAAGGGCGCCCGCCGCGCCCATATCCCCGAGACCTATGTCGGCCGCGTGCTCCAGTACGCCCGCCAGGGCTACGCCTCGATCGAGTTCCCGACCTACGACACCGACTGGGACTCCGAGGCCTACGTCACCGTCTCGGGCCAGAACTCCAACAACTCGGTCCGCGTCACCGACGCCTTCCTCGAGGCCGTGCGCAACGATGACGACTGGGAGCTGATCCGCCGCACCGACGGCCAGATCGCCCGCACCGTCAAGGCGCGCGACCTGTGGGAGCAGATCGGCCACGCCGCCTGGTCCTGCGCCGATCCGGGCATCCAGTACCACGACACGATCAACGCCTGGCACACCTGCCCGAATGACGGCCAGATCCGCGGCTCGAACCCGTGCTCGGAATACATGTTCCTCGACGACACCGCCTGCAACCTGGCGTCGATGAACCTGCTGACCTTCTACAACGAGGGCGTGGTCGACCTCGAAAGCTATGAGCACGCGGTCCGCATCTGGACCCTGACGCTGGAAATCTCGGTGCTGATGGCGCAGTTCCCGTCGCCCGAGATCGCCCAGCGCTCCTACGACTACCGCACGCTCGGCCTCGGCTTCGCCAATATCGGCGGGCTGCTGATGAACATGGGCCTGCCCTACGACTCGGCCGCCGGCCGCGCCGTCTGCGGCGCCCTGTCCGCGATCATGACCGGCGTCGCCTACGAGACCTCGGCCGAGATCGCCTCCGAGGTCGGCGCCTTCCCGGGCTATGCCCGCAACGCCGACGCCATGCTGCGGGTGATGCGCAACCATCGCCGCGCCGCGATGGGCGAGACCGAGGGCTACGAGGGCCTCGCGGTGAAGCCGGTGCCGCTCGACCACGTGTCCTGCCCGGACCCGGAGATGATCACCCGCGCCCGCGCCGCCTGGGACCGCGCGCTCGAGCTCGGCCAGAAGCACGGCTACCGCAACGCCCAGACCTCGGTCGTGGCCCCCACCGGGACCATCGGCCTGGTGATGGACTGCGACACCACCGGGATCGAGCCGGACTTCGCGCTGGTGAAGTTCAAGAAGCTCGCCGGCGGCGGCTACTTCAAGATCATCAACCGCTCGGTGCCCGCCGCGCTCGACGCGCTCGGCTATTCCCCGGCGCAGATCGAGGACATCATCCGCCACGCCGTCGGCTACGGCACCCTCGCCGGCTCCCCGGCGCTGGGGCACGAGGCGCTGGCCAAGCGCGGCTTCGGCCCGGAAGAGCTGCAGAAGGTCGAAGAGGCCCTGCCGACCGCCTTCGACATCGGTTTCGTGTTCAACCAGTGGACCCTCGGGGCCGATTTCTGCCGCGACGCGCTGGGCGTGACCGATGCGCAGATGAA
Source organism: Rhodovulum sp. DZ06 (assembly GCF_050586345.1). NCBI lineage: Bacteria > Pseudomonadati > Pseudomonadota > Alphaproteobacteria > Rhodobacterales > Paracoccaceae > Rhodovulum > Rhodovulum sp. DZ06. The sequence continues at coordinate 27,155 of NZ_JBOCEF010000026.1, read as the reverse complement.
CGACCCGGAGTTCAGCCTGCTCAAGCACATGGGCTTCTCGAAGGACGAGATCGACGCGGCCAACCTGCATGTCTGCGGAACCATGACCCTCGAGGGGGCGCCGCATCTTGAAGACGCGCACCTGCCGGTCTTCGACTGCGCCAACCCCTGCGGCAAGACCGGCAAGCGCTACCTGTCGGTGAACAGCCATATCGACATGATGGCCGCGTCCCAGAGCTTCATCTCGGGCGCCATCTCCAAGACCATCAACATGCCCGGCGACGCCACCATCGAGGACTGCCTCGAAGCCTATGAGCGCTCCTGGCGCATGGGCGTGAAGGCCAACGCCCTCTACCGCGACGGCTCCAAGCTCTCGCAGCCGCTGGCCACCAAGCTGCTGGAGGACGAGGACGCGGCCGAGGACCTGGTCGAGGAGATGGCCGCCGCCGCCCCGGCCGAGCGCGCCAGCCTGATCGCCGAGAAGATCGTCGAGAAGGTGGTGATCCGCGAGGCCGCCCGCGAGGCCGCCGCGCGCGAGAAGCTGCCCGAGCGCCGCAAGGGCTACACCCAGAAGGCCATCGTCGGCGGGCACAAGGTCTATCTGCGCACGGGCGAATACAAGGACGGCCGCCTGGGCGAGATCTTCATCGACATGCACAAGGAAGGCGCCGCCTTCCGCGCGATGATGAACAACTTCGCCATCGCGATCTCGGTCGGCCTGCAGTACGGCGTCCCGCTCGAGGAGTTCGTCGAGGCCTTCACCTTCACCCGCTTCGAACCCGCGGGCATGGTGCAGGGCAACGACAGCATCAAGAACGCGACCTCGATCCTCGACTACATCTTCCGCGAGCTGGCGGTGAGCTATCTCGACCGCACCGACCTCGCCCATGTGCAGCCCGAAGGGACGCGCTGGGACGAGATGGGCCGCGGCGAGGAAGAGGGGAAGGCCAACGTCACCCCCGCCGAGAAGACCGTCTCGGACGCCGCCGTCGCCATGCTGCGCGAGGTCTCCTCGCCCGGCTACCTGCGCAAGCGCCTGCCCGAGGGCATCTCGGGGCTGCGCACCACCGGCGCGGTGTCCGGCGGCTCCGGCGGCTCGGCCGTCGCGGCGATGGAGACGATGGCCGTGGCCGCCGCTGTGGCCGAGGCCGTCGCCCCGGCGATGGACGACCGCGCCAAGGCCCGGATGCAGGGCTATGAGGGCGACCCGTGCGGCGAGTGCGGGAACTTCACCCTGGTGCGCAACGGCACCTGCCTGAAGTGCAACACCTGCGGCGGCACCAGCGGCTGCAGCTGAGGATAACCGCGAGGTCCGACGAGGGACGCACGCGACCCCGCGCAGGGGACGGGCAGGCCGCCCCCCGCGCCATCGACCGAACAGGCCGCAGGCGGGAACCGCGAGCAGCAGAAGAAGCCTGGAACGACCGACACAAGCCCGGCCAACGGGCGCATGCCTTCGGGGCGGATCGGATGAGGGGCCGATCCGCCCCTTTTTCATGCGCGCCGGCCCCGGCCCCGGCCCCGGCCCCGGCTCCGCCCCGGCGCATTTTACTTAATTTTCACCGTTAACGCTGTTCCCGGCGGCGTCCTCCCGCCCTCCGCGCTAGGCTTTATGAAGATTTGATTTAAAGCCGACAGGCCCAAGGAGGGGATTATGGTCAGGCGCCGGACGGATGTGCGCGTGAAGCTGCGCAACTGGGTGATCTTCCCGCTGCTGCTGGGCCTCTGGAGCGCGGTCGAGGCGTTCGGCGGCCTCGCCGGGTTCCTGGTGTTCATCCTGGTCTGCGCCGGGCTGCGCGCGCCGCTTAAGGCCGTGTTGCGCCGGATGCCGCCCGCCCGCCAGGACGGCGCCTGGGCGGGCGCGACCCTGGCCGCGCTGCTCTGCATTCCGCAGTTCGGCGCCGGGACCGCGGCCGCGGTCTACGCCATCCTCTACGTGCTGTGGCTGTCGCTGCACACGAAGGTGGTCATCCACCGCGCCTGACCGGGCAGGGGGGAGTGGGGCCAGAGGGGCCCTCCCCCCCCTCAGCCCATCTCGCCGATCGAGGCCCGCATCCGCGCCAGCGCCGCGCCCAGCAGCGCCGCTCCCAGCGCCGCCAGCGCCGCGAAATGCGGCCAGACCACGTCCAGCCCCGCGCCGCGGAACAGGATCGCCTGCGCCAGCGCCACGAAATGGGTGTTGGGCGTCAGCGACATCAGCGCCCGAAGCTCCGCCGGCATGCTTTCGAACGGCGTCATCCCGCCCGACAGCATCTGCAGCGGCAGCACGATCATCATCATCAACAGCCCGAATTGCGGCATCGAGCGCGCGGCGGTCCCCAGCAGGATCCCCATCGCGCAGGCGGCGAAGACATGCAGCCCCGCCCCCGCCAGGAACAGCGGGATCGAGCCCGCCACCTGCACCCCCAGCAGCCCCTCGCAGACCAGCGTCAGCGACAGCGCGCAGGCGCCCAGCACCACCGCGCCCATGGCCAGGAGCTTGGCGGCCATGATCTCGGCCGGGGTGACCGGCATCGCCAGCAGGTGCTCCACCGTGCCGTGCTCCCGCTCCCGGATCAGCGCCGCGCCGGTCAGCACGATGGCGAGGATGGTGACGTTGTTGATCAGCTCCATCACCCCCGAGAACCAGGTCTGGTCCAGCCCCGGGTTGAACCGCGCGCGCAGCGCCAGCGCCACCGGCTCGGTCGCCTCGACCCCGTGCCCGGCCAGGAAATCGGCCGTCTCCTGCATCGCGATGGCCTCGATATACCCCGCCCCGGCGAAGGCCTGCGCCACTCGGGTCGCGTCCACGTCCACGGCGATGGCCGGGGACCGGCCCGCCAGCACGTCGCGCTGGAAATGCGGGGGGATCGACACGGCGAAGGTGTCGATCCCGGCATCCATCCGCTTGTCCACCGCGTCCGGCGCGATGTCCTGCGGCGGGGTGAACAGGGGCGGGCGCAGCCCCGTCACGATCCGCTGCGACAGGCCCGAGCGGTCGAGGTCGGCCACCGCGACCGGCGCCCGGTGCAGCGTGTCGGGCATCGACGTCGCCGCCGCGTAGATCGCCAGCGAAAACGCCCAGACGATCAGCCCGATCATCACCGGGTCGCGGGCCAGCGCCCGCAGCTCCTTCACCCCAAGGTGCAGCACGTTGGACCAGCGCATCCTATGCCTCCTGCTTGCGCAGCGCCGCGGCGGCGAGGCCGAGCAGCGCCGGGATCGCCGCCAGCAGCCACGGGTAGGCGGCCCAGAGATCCGCGACCCCCAGCGCCTTGGTGAAGGTCCCCCGCGCGATGTCGAGGAAATGCGTGGTGGGATAGATCGCCCCGATCACCCGCCCCGCCCCCTCGAGCGAGGAAACCGGGTCCACGAAGCCCGAGAAGCTGACCGCGGGCAGCACCGTGCCGATGGTGGTTCCGAAGATCGCCGCGATCTGGCTGCGCATGAAGGTCGAGAACAGCAGCCCCATCGCCGTCGCCGCGAAGACATAGAGCGCGGCGCCCAGCGACAGCGCCGCGAGGCTGCCGGTCAGCGGCACGTCGAGGACCAGCGCGGTGAAGGCGGTCATCGCGAAGAAGCTGAGCATAGACAGCCCCGCATAGGGCAGCTGCTTGCCGACGAGGAAATCGAGCCGCGTGGTCGGCGTCACGTAGAAATTGGTGATCGCGCCCAGCTCCTTCTCGCGCACCACCGAGAGGGCGGCGAGCATCGCCGGGATCATCATCAGCAGCAGCGGGATGGTCGACGGCGCCATCGCCACCAGCGAGCGGACGTCGGGATTGTAGCGAAAGCGCGTCTCGATGCGGATCGGCGCGGCGGCGGCGGCCTCTCCCGCCGCGCGCGCCCGCTCCGCCAGCCAGCCCGCATGCATCCCCTGCACGTAGCCCGAGGCGGTCTCGGCCCGGGTCGGCATCGCGGCGTCGAGCCAGGCGGCGATCTCCACCGCCCGTCCGCGGGCGATGTCCGCGGCGAAGCCCTCGGGGATCTCGAGGGCCAGCGTCAGGTCCCCCGCCTCCATCCGCCGGTCGATCTCGGCATGGCTGTAGAGGGGGGCGCGTTCCTCGAAATAGCGCGAGCCGGAGAGGTCCTGCGCATAGGCGCGGCTGAGCGCGGTGTCGTCGCGGTCGAGCACGGCGAAGCTGAGCCCGTCCACGTCCATGTTCATCCCCACCCCCATGACCCAGAGCAGCACCACCGAGCCGAGCAGCGCCATGGCGAGCTGGAACGGGTCGCGCATCAGCTCCTTGGTCTCGCGCAGCGCCCAGGTCAGGGCGCGGCCCGGGTCGAACAGGCGGCGCAGCGCGCCCCGCTCGGCCGGGTGGGCGCCGGGCAGGTGCACGGGGGCGGGGGGCGCGGGCGGCGTTTCGGGCGCGGCGCCCGCGGACGAGGCGGCTTCCTCGCGCGCCAGCACCTCGATGAAGGCGTCTTCCAGCGTGCCGCCGCCATGGGCCGCGCGGATCTCCTCCGGCGCGCCGGTGGCGAGGACGCGGCCCGCATGCATCAGGCTGACGCGGTCGCAGCGCTCGGCCTCGTTCATGAAATGGGTGGAGATGAAGATCGTCACCCCGTCGCGGCGGCTGATCTCGCCCAGCAATTGCCAGAACCCGTCCCGGGCCACCGGGTCGACGCCCGAGGTCGGCTCGTCGAGGATCAGCATCTGCGGCGCATGGACCATGGCGACGGCGAGCGACAGGCGCTGGCGCAGCCCGAGCGGCAGCGACTCCGGCAGCGCGTCGAGCACGTCCCCGAGGCCGAAGCGCGCGGCCATCTCGGCGCAGCGCGGCTCGATCGCCGCGGCCTCCATCCCGAACAGGCGGGCGTGCAGCACCAGGTTCTGCCGCACCGTCAGCTCCGAGTAGAGCGAGAAGCCCTGGGACATGTAGCCGGTGCGCGCCCGCGTCTCCATGTCCCCCGCCGCGACGTCGCGGCCGAACAGGCGCGCGGACCCGGCGCTGGGCGCCAGCAGCCCGGTGAGCATCTTCATCGTGGTGGTCTTGCCGCAGCCGTTGGAGCCGAGGAAGCCGAAGATCTGGCCGCGCGGAATGCTCAGGTCCACGCCGTCGACGGCGGTGAAATCGCCGAAGACCCGCGTCAGCCCCTCGGCCTCGATGGCCGGGGGGCCGTCCGAGGCGGGCGCGGGCGGGATCTCGGGGCGGCGATGCCCGCGGCGCTGCGCCTCGGGCAGCAGCGCGATGAAGGCGTCTTCCAGGGTCGCGGCGCCGGTGCGGGCGAGCAATTCGGCGGGGGCGCCCTCGGCCAGGATCCGCCCCCCCTGCATGGCGGTCAGGCGGTCGAACCGCGCGGCTTCTTCCATGTAAGACGTCGCGACCAGCACGCTCATCCCCGGGCGCTGGGCGCGGATGCGGTCCACCAGGTCCCAGAACTGGCGGCGCGAGAACGGATCGACGCCCGTCGTCGGCTCATCGAGGATCAAGAGCGACGGGTCGTGGATCAGCGCGCAGCACAGGCCGAGCTTCTGCTTCATCCCGCCCGAAAGCTTGCCCGCGGGGCGCTCCAGGAACGGGGCGAGGCCGGTGGCGCGGGTCAGCTCCTCGATCCGCCTTGCGCGCTCGGCCCGACCATGGCCGAAGAGGCGGGCGAAGAAGTCGATATTCTCGCGCACCGTCAGCGTGGCGTAGAGGTTCCGCCCGAGCCCCTGGGGCATGTAGGCGATGCGCGGGCAGACCCGGCGCCGGTCGCCGGGCCGGCGCATGTCGCCGCCGAGGGTGGTCACCTCGCCCTTCTGGATCGCGCGCGCCCCGGCGATCAGGGCGAGGAGCGAGGATTTGCCGACCCCGTCCGGGCCGATCACCCCGGCGATGGTCCCGGGCGCGAGGTCGAAATCCACGCCGTCGAGCGCGATGGTCTTGCGGTAGCGCAGCCGCGCGCCGCGCACGCGGGCGGGCGCGGGGCCGGGCGGGACGGGGGCGACGGGCGCGGCGGGCGCGGCGGAGGGCGCCTCAGCGGGCATCGCCGGCCTCCGGCGCGGGCAGGGCCAGCTCCGTGGGCCAGGGGGCCGAGGGATCCTCGCGCAGCCAGACCATGCCGGGCAGGCCGGTCTTCACCTGGGTCTCGTGCCGGGCCAGCAGCTCCGGGTCGATCCGGGCCTTGAGGCGGAACATCAGCTTGGCGCGCTCATCCGCCGTCTCCACCGTGCGCGGCGTGAACTGGGCGACGTCGGCGACATAGGTGATGCGGGCCGGGATCGGGCGGTCCGGCGCGGCGTCGAGCACGATCCGCGCCTCGGTCCCCAGCGCCACGCGCCCCGCCTGCGCCGTCGGCAGGAAGAAGGTGACGTGCAGGTCCGTGAGGTCCACGAGGTTGACGATGGGCGCGCCCGCGGCGGTCACCTCGCCCGGCTGGGCGACGCGGTACTGGACCCGGCCGTCGCGCGGCGCGCGCAGGACGGCGTCGGCCAGCTCGGCCTCGATCCTCTCGGTGGTGGCGCGGGCCGAGACGACGCCCGCCTCGGCCGAGACCACCTGGGCGCGCGCGGCGTCCACCCCCGCATCCGCCGCCGCGCGCTGGGCCTTCGCGGCGGCGAGCGCAGCGCGGGCGCCGAGCCAGGCGGCCTCGGCATCCTCGGCGGTGCTTTCGGGCGCGGCCCCGCGGGCGGCGAGGGCGGCGGCGCGGTCCGATTGCTTCTTCGCGACGTCGAGCGCGGCCTGGCGCTGGTCGACCACGGCCTGGGCGGCCTCGCGCTCCGCCTCGGCCTGGATCGCGGCGCTTTTTGCGGCGCCGACGGCGATCAGGGCCATGTCCTGCGCGGCGCGGGCCTGGTGAAGCTGGGCGTCGAGCGTCGCGGTGTCCATGCGCACGACCACGTCGCCCTCCGCCACCATGTCGCCCTCGTCGACCAGGATCGCGTCGATGCGGCCGGGGGACTTGGCGGCGATGTCGATCTCCACCGCCTCGGTGCGGCCATTGCCGCCGAACAGGCCCTCGGCCTCGTCCGGGGCGCCGTAGCGGGCCCAGGCGAGCCAGGCGATGGCGAAGATGATCAGCGCGGCGACGGCGCGGCGCAGCAGCAGGCGGGCGGCTTCGGGCATGTCGGCCCTCCGGGGAGCGGCGGCGCGCGAGAGGGGGCGCGCGCGGTTTGCGGACCGGGGCAGGATGCGCGCTTGTTGCGGCGCGGTAAATGCGCTGGATCAAGGTGAGGCGGGGGCTTTCGCCCCCGGACCCCCAACCAGGGGGGCGGCGCCCCCCTGGAACCCCCCGACGCGCGTCTGCTGCGCCCGGGGTGGCGGGCGGCGGCGTGGGCAGGGCGTCGGGGAAGATTGCTGGAGAAGCGCCTGAGGGAGCGGGGCTCCCGTCAGGTCGCTTGTCCCAGCGTGGGTCGGGCTACGGCCGCGTCAAGGACAAGCCGCCTGCGGCGGTGGCCTGCGGCCATCCTTGACCCGGCCTGCGCCCTCCACGGGGCGTCAGGCGCCGGACTTCAGGCTCCGGGGCGCAGGCCCTCGGGCAGGGTGCCCTCGGCGGCGCCGCGCAGCAGCTCGGCCAGCCAGGCCGTCTCCTTGTCGAGGTCGAACTCCGCGGCCACCTTGGCGCGCCCCGAAGCGCCCATGCGCGCGCGCAGGTCCGCATCCCCCAGAAGGGTCGCCATCGCCTCGCCATAGCCCTCGACATCCCCGGCATGCACCAGGAAGCCGTTCTCGCCATGGTCGATCAGCTCGGCCTCGCCCGCCACCCGGCTGCCGATCACCGGCAGCCCCGAGGCCATCGCCTCCATCAGCGTCACCGGCACGCCCTCGGCGAAGCTCGGCAGGATCAACAGGTCCGCCGCCTGCATCGCGTCGCGGACCTCGGTCTGCGTCCTGTACCCGTCGAACTGCACCGCCCCGCCGATGCCGAGATCCACCGCCTTGGCCTTGAGCATCTCGCGCTGCTCGCCATCGCCGATGATGCGCAGCGTGGCATGGGGGTGCGCGGCGCGCGCCTTCGCGAAGGCGTCGAGCAGCACCGGCCCGCCCTTGATCTGGCTGAGCCGCCCGACGAACAGCACCTCGCCCCGGCCGCGCCCCGCGCCCTCCCCGGCATAGAAGGCCGGGCGCACGCCGCAATGGACGATGCGCAGCCGGTCCCAGGCCTCGACCGGCGCGAAGATCATGCACTGGCTGCGGCAGAAATGGCTGATGCAGCTCAGGAACGCCGCGTGCTCGATCTTCATCCCCAGGCTGTTGCTCTCGGGGTCGAAGAACTCGTCCGGGCCGTGCACGGTGAAGGAGTAGGACGGCCCCCCCAGCGCCCGGCACAGCATCGCCGCCGCCGCCGCGTTGGTCGAGAAATGCGCGTGCAGATGCGCGACCGGGTCCTTGCGGAAGCGGCGGCGCAGGGCGATGGCCTCGAGCAGGTAGGCCGCGTGCCGCACCGGCCCGGCGCGGGCGTTGAGCAGCAGTTTGATCCACAGTTTCAGCGCCTTCGCCACGCCGCCCGGGTTCTGCGCCAGCTCGGCGAAGAAGCCCTTCACCAGCGCCGCGCCGCCGTCCTCGAGGATGTAATCGGTCTTGCCCGCCTCCTCGATATCGGTCGGATCGGTCAGCGCGCCCTCGTCCCAGCGGCGCATGGCGAAGCGTGGAACCTCGACCCCCTGCGCCTCGAGCCCCGCGATCTCGCGCCCGATGAAGGTGGTGGACACCCGCGGGTAGGAATTCATCAGGTAGCCGATCTTCATCGCCTCGGGCCCCTCGTCGTCTGGAATGCGTGGCAGCTTTGGAAATCGCCGCGACCATCGCCGAAGCGGCCCGGCGGGGCCACGGACATGTGGACGCAGAACCGGGACGGATCAGCCCGCGGCCATGGCCTGGATGGCGGCGAGGCGCGCGCGCAGATCCCCCACGGCCCCCGCGAAGGCGTCGTCGAGCGCGGCGGTGCCGACGGTGAAGCCCGCCGCCCCCGCCGCCTTCGCCGCCGCCACCCGCTCGGGCCGGTCGATGGAGCCGGCGACCACCACCGGTTTGCCCGCCGCCGCGCGCACCACCCCGGCGATCAGCGCGGGCACGTCCCCGTCGAAGCGCCAGGCCAGCAGGTCGAGCCCGCCCACCCCGGGCCGGGCCGCGATCTCGGCCGCCGAGGCCACGATGTCCCCTTGCGGGCCGTGCAGCACGCTGGGGCTGCCGGTGACCCGGCCGGGGAAGGGCATGTAGAGCGGCGCCGAGGGGGCTCCGGCGATCAGCGCCTCGGCCGCCCGGGGCGACGTGCCGCCCAGGATCCGGTTCACCCCGATCTCCAGCCCCGCGCGGACCGAGCGGAGTTCCGCCGCCGGGTCCTCGGACACCACTTCGAGCACGCTGATCGCGCCCGCCGCCTTGATCCGGCGGTGGAGGGCGGCGAGCCGCGGGATCGGCAGGCCGACATCCTTGAAGCCGATGCAGGTGAGGCCCGCGGCGAGGGCGTCCTCGAGCCGCGCCTCGGCGTCCTCGACCGTGCGGTCGTCGCGGGTGAGCATGAAGATGAATTGCAGCGCCTGGTCCCCCGTCGTGAGCCGCCCCGGACGCGCCATCCTAGCGCCGCCGCGCGCGCGGGGCGCGGGCCCCGACGTCGCGGCGCCCGCCCGCCCGTCCCGCGCGCGTTTCCGCGGCGCAATCCCCCGGATCGGGGATGCGCGCCCCGCCGCGACGCGGCATGACGTCTTGCAGGGTGGCCTTCGGCGTCCTCCGGGCCGCGTTGCGTCGATTCCCGGAAACGTTCTCCGAACTGACCGCCATCCTGTTGCCGAATGGAAATAAAACAGATAGCCATCGGCCGCTGTGTGAGGTGAGGAAGGCGTAGATGCCGATCGTTTCCGCCAATGGATTGAAGATCTGCGTCGAACAATACGGGGCTCGCCGGGGCGCGCCCCTGGTCCTCATCAATGCGCTGGGCATGCAGCTGACCAGCTGGCCCACGTCTTTTCTCGACCACCTCGCGGAACGCGGCTTTCGCCTGATCGTCTTCGACCCGCGCGACGCGGGCCTGTCCGAGGGGGCCGAGGCCGCCGGGCGGCCGGGCATGGCCGGGGTGCTGGCCGCGCGCCTGCTCGGGCTGCGCAGCCCAGCGCCCTACACCCTGTCGGACATGGCCGCCGACGTCGCCGCGCTGATCGGGGCGATGGGGCTGGAGAGCGCGCACGTGCTCGGCGTGTCGATGGGCGGGACCATCGCGCAGCTGCTGGCGATCGAGCACCCGGCGCGGGTGCGCTCGCTCACCATCATCTCCTCGACCTCGGGGCGGCTGACCCTGCCGCGGGCCAGCCGCGCGGCGCGGGCGGCGCTGGCCGTGCCGCTGCCGGACCCGGCGGCGGACATGCAGAGCTATCTCGACGCCGTGGTGCGGCTGCTGGTCTCGCTCGGCTCGCCCGGCTGGACGCCGGATCCCGAGGAGCTGCGCGCCCGCATCCGCGCGGACATGCAGCGGGCCTGGCGCCCGGACGGCGTGGCCCGGCAGCGCGCGGCGATGCTGGCCGCCCCGGGGCGCGAGCGGCAGCTGGCGCGGCTGCGCCTGCCGGTGACGGTGATCCACGGGCGGCAGGATCCGCTGCACCGGATCGAGGCCGGGCGCGCGGTCGCCGCCGCCATTCCGGGCGCCGAGATGGTGGAGATCGACGGCATGGGCCATGACCTGCCCGAGCCGGTCCTGGGCGAGATCGCGGGCATCGTCGCGCGCACCGCGGCGCGGGCGGGGGCGCGGCTTCTGCCCGGGGCGCCGCTGGACGCGGGCGCGCCGCCCCCCGTGGCGCCCTGTCCGGGCGCCTGACGCGCGGCCGGTCGCCCTTGCGCGCCATCAGGCGTCGGGGGCGGGCGGCGGGTCGCCGTCGCCGGGCGGCTTGAGGGCCATCAGCCCCTCGAGCTTCGCGCACAGCTCCACCGGGTCGAACGGCTTCACGATCACCCCCAGCGCGCCTTCGTCGAGATAGGCCGCCTGTTCGTGCAGCTGGGCCTTCGCGGTGAGGAACACCACCGGCGGCGCGTTCGCGCCGTCGCGCGCCCGCAGCGCGCGATAGGTGGCGACGCCGTCGATGCCGGGCATCATCACGTCGAACAGGCACAGGTCCGGCTTGAAACGCTCGGCCTCGGCCAGCGCCGCGGCGCCGCGGTCGCAGTGGCGCAGCTCGTAGCCGCCGATCATCTCGAGCGCCATGGCGGTGACTTCGGCGATGTCGGGCTCGTCCTCAAGATACAGTACGCGCGTGGTCAACTGACGACTCCTTGTCTGGAACGCGCCCGCCGTGCAGGGGCAGGTCGATGTGGAAAGCTGCGCCCGCGCCCTCGCGCGAATCGAAGCTCAGCTCGCCGCCGAAGGCGCGGATCAGGCTGCGCGCGATGCTCAGTCCCAGGCCGCTGCCGCCGCCGTGGTTCTCGGCCTGGGCGAAGCGTTCGAACACCTTGTCGCGGAACGCCTCGGGGATGCCCGGCCCGTGGTCGCGCACCGTCACCCGCAGGCCGCGGCCGGCCGTGCGCCGGGCGCTGACCTCGACCTTCGCGCCGACGGGCGAGTGGCGCAGCGCGTTGGACAGAAGGTTCGAGAGCGCCTGCGAGAAGCGCAGCGGGTCCACCGTGGCCGGGCAGGGGGCCGCGTCCAGCTCCAGCGACAGGACCAGGCGCTTCTCGTCGGCCAGCGCGCGCATCCGGTCCACCGTCTCGCGCGTCAGCTCGCGCAGGTCGGCCACCTCGCGCTTGAATTCCAGCCGCCCCTCCCGGACCCGCTCGATGTCGAGCATGTCGTTGACGATCCGCATCAGCCGCTCGCAGCCCTTGCGCGCCAGTTCCAGCAGCCGCGCGGAGCGGGTGTCGAGCGCCTCGCCCGCGGATTGCTCCAGCATCGCCAGCGAGGCGTTGACCGACGTCAGCGGCGTGCGCAGCTCGTGGTTCAGGGTGGAGATGAATTCGTCGGTGCGCTTGCGGTCGCGCTTGTCCGAGGCGTCGCGGATCACGGCCGAGTACATGCGGCGCGAGCCGACGCGGATCTCGCTGACCGCGATGTCGACGGGGAAGGGCGCGCCATCGCGATGGGCGGCCAGCACCTCGCGCCGGTTGCCGATCAGGTGGCGCTTGCCGGTCTGCCGGTAGGTCTCCAGCGCCGCGTCATGGGCCTCGCGGTCGACCTGGGGCATCAGGATGTTGACGCTGGCGCCGATCGCCTCCTGCTCGGAATAGCCGAACAGGCGCTCGGCGGCGCGGCTGAATTCCTCGATAATGCCCCGCTCGTCGATCACCACCACCGCGTCCATCAGGTCGCCGAGCACGGCCTGGGCCTTCATCTCGGTGGTCGAGAGGCGGCGCAGCAGGCTGTTGAAGGCGCGGATCAGCTCGCCCGTCTCGTCGTTCGGGATCTCGGGGACGTCGAGGGTGGGGCGGCCGAGCGCATGGCCGCGCACGGCGACGGCGAGGTTGCGCAGCCCGTCGGTCATGCGCGAGGCGGCGACGCCGCCGACCAGGGTGGCGAGCCCGGCGAAGACGAGGGCGACGAGGGTCGAATCGATCACCGCGGCGCGGGCCGTCCCGACCATCTCGTCGATCCGTTCCCAGGCCACCGCGCGGGTCCGGGCGCCGGGGCCGCGGGGCACGGTGTAGACGCCGTGCAGCTCGTCGCCCACGACGTACCACGGCTCCGTTCCATGGGTGTCGAGCAGCGCCAGCGCGGCGGGGGGCGCGCGGTCTTCGTCGACATGGCCGACATCGATGGCGTTGAACCGCCGCGAGGCGTGGCTGACCCCGTAATCGCCGTCGCCATAGACGATCAGCACGTTGTGGACCGGGTCGATCCGGCGCAGCGCATCGCGCAGCAGCAGGTGCTGGTCGGCGTTGATGATCAGGAAGGCGAAGGGTTCGCCGTCGGGGGTGTAGATCGGGGTGTAGAACCGCACCGCGCGGATGTTGCGCGGGTCGCGCACGCCGTTCTCGCGGTTGTAGGAAGTCTCGCCCACCGCGACCTCGCCGTTCTGAAGCGCCAGCGCGCGTTGGAAATAGGCCTCGGAGGCCTTCTCCTGCAGCGCGTCCTCGGGGGTGCGGACGAGCGCGCCGTCGATGCGCTCCACCCGCACGATCTCCCGCCCTTCGCCCTGGAGCGAGACGAGGCGGGCCTGGAAATAGGCGTCATGGGTGCGCAGCAGCGCCTTGAAGATGTCGGCGAGCCGGTCCTTCCACTGGCTGGCATAGGAGCCGTCGCGCGGATCGATCCCGGCATTGTCGGCCGCGCGCATCAGGCCGGGGATCGGCGGGGTTCCGGCGAGCAGGGCGATGTCGCGGCGCGGCAGCTCCAGGTTGTCCTGCACGCGCATGGCGACCAGCCTGGCCTCGTCGCTCAGCAGCGTGGCGGCGCGGGCGATGGTTTCCTTCTGCGCGTGGCGCGCGGTGATCAGGCCGACCGACAGCACGGCGCAGAGCCCCGAGACGAGGGCGATCAACAGGATGATCTTGAGGCGCAGCGAAACCATGCGCGTCTCCGGCTCGGGACAGGGACGGGAATGGTCATCCTGCGGCGGCAGGGTTGAGAAAGTATTGCGACGGTAAAGGGCGGATCATTCGCCCGCGGCGGCCCGGCGCCGTTCGAGGCAGGCGGCCGCGCGCTCGGGGATCCGGTCGAGCGGCGCCGGCTTGACCAGCACCTCGTCCGCCCCGGCCCCGAGGAGGTCGTCGTGGAAGGCCGCCTCGGCGCGGCCGGTGCAGAACAGCACCGCCATGCGGTCGTGGCCCGGGTCGGCGCGCAGGCGGCGGACCACCTCGGGGCCGCTCAGCCCCGGCAGGCCCGCGTCGATCACCAGCGCGTCGAAGGGGGCGTCGGCGGCGGCGAGGGCGTCGAGCGCGGCCTCGCCGGAGCCGACCATGGTCACCGACAGGTCGGGCCGGCCGTCGAGGACCAGCGCGGTCAGCTCGCGCAGGTCCTCGTCATCCTCGACATAGAGCAGCCGCATCGCGGATCAGGCCGCGTCGCGGGACCGGCCGCCGCGCGCGGGCAGGCGGAAGGCGGCGGTCACCTGTTCCAGCGCCTCGATCCGGTCGCGCAGGCTGGCGGCGGCGCGGGCGGTGCGGTCGGCGGTGGCGGAGTTCGCCTGGGTCATCTGGTCGACATGGGAGACGGACTTGTTGACCTCGGACACGCCCTCGGTCTGCTCCCGGCTCGCCTCGACCACCGCGCCGATGCCGTGCTCGAGCTCCCCGATCGCCTCGCGGATGCCGCCCAGCGCCTCGCCGGTGCGGCGCACCAGGGCGGCGCCGGCGGCGACGCTCTCGGTGCTCTCGTTGATCAACCCGGCGATGTCGCGCGCGGCCTCGGAGCTGCGCTGCGCCAGGGTGCGCACCTCGGCGGCGACGACGGCGAATCCCTTGCCGGCCTCGCCCGCGCGGGCCGATTCCACGGCGGCGTTCAGCGCCAGCAGGTTGGTCTGGAACGAAATCGCCTCGATGACCGCGATGATCTCGGTGATCCGGGCCGCGCCGCTCTCGATCTTCTCGACCGCGGCGACGGCCTCGCGCACCGTGCCCTCGCCCTCCTCGGTCCGGCGGCTCACCTCGCGCGCGCGGTCCTCGGCCTGGTTCAGGCGCTCGTGGTTGGTCCGGCCGGAGCGGGCCATCTCCTCCATCGAGGCGGCGACTTCCTCGAGCGAGGCGGCCTGGCTCTCGGAACGCTTGGCCAGCTCTCCCGCGTCGCCGTCGAGGGTCTGGGAGACCTCCATCACCTCGCCCAGCAGGCCCTGGATCTCGGTCATCACCTCGCTCAGCCGCTCGCCGGCCGCATTCGCGTCCGCGCGGATGCGGGCGAAGGCGCCGCCGCTCGTGCCCTCGAGGCGCACGGTCAGGTCGCTGTCGGCATAGGCGCCGAGGGCGCGGCCGACCTCGGAGAACTGGGCCTCCGCCGTCTCCAGCAGCCCGTTGACGGAACTCACCAGCTCATCCAGCGCGGGTTCGTCGTAGCGGCTGTCGACGCGGGCGGCGAGGTCGCCGTCGCGCGCCCGACCCACCGCGGCGCCGACGCCGCTGCGCAGCCCCTCCAGCATCCCGGCGCGGGCGTCGTCGGCGAGGCGGGTGGAATTGTCGAGCTCCTCCCGCGCGCGGGCGGCGGCGTCGGCGGCGGCGCGGGCCTCGGCCAGCGTCTCCTCGACCTGGCGCTGCTCGGCCTGGCGCAGCGCGATGATCCAGCACAGCGCGATGGTCTCGGCCACCACCACCGCGGCATGGACCATGGTGCGCACGAGATCGCTCCCGTCATGATGGAACAGCAGCTCGGGCGCGAGGAAGACCAGCGACAGGTGGTGCACCGCGATGCCCCCGGCGGCCACCAGCTGCACCTTGATCGAGTTCAGCACGCTGAGCATCGCCAGCAGGCCGAAGATCCAGAAATGCGCCTCCACCTGCCAGGGGTGGCCCTTCATCGCCGCGATCAGCAGCCCCACCTGCATCATCAGCGCCAGCCCGTAGGTCGACCGCGCCCGCAGGTTGTCGCGGATGCGGTCAAGCTCGGCCAGCGCGTTCATCAGCAGCGACAGCCCCAGGATCCAGAGCGCGGGGTTGCCGTTCGCCCAGGCGATGCCCGCCACGATGGGCGAATGCGCCCAGGCGAGGTTCAGAAGCATTCGGCCGGGGCGCAGGTTGGTCAGCTTTCCGGCGAAGGGAATGGCGGTTTCGTCGGTCATGGACTGGGCTCGCACAGGATGAGGGCAAGGTCGGCGGGCAGCACCGCGATGGCCCCGGCGCGGCGCAGGGCGTCCGCGTGGTCGGGGTCGGGCGCGTAGCTCATCGCCACGGCGGGAATGCGCCCCTGGCGGAGCACCAGGCCCCCGGCCGAGGCGGCCAGCGCCGCGGCGTCGCGCCAGGGCGGCGCCACCACGACCATCGCCTCGCCCGCACGCGGTTCCGGCGCCGACGCGATGGCGGTCGCGAGCGGCGCGGCGGCGAGCAGCGCGAAGCAAAGGGCCGAGATCGGCGACATGGGCATGGCACTCCCGTTGGGCGTTCACCAACGGGAATACGGGCCAAACCTTTCGGAAAACTGAGCGGCGGGGCCCCTAGAACCCCGCGTGCGACACCGCGACCAGCCAGGCCGAGACGCTGAGCACCGAGATCGCGGTGGCCAGCAGCACGGCCGAGGCCGCCTCGCCCACCGCGCGGGCGTACATGGCCGCGAAGACATAGGCGTTGACGCCCGGCGGCATCGAGGCGGTGAGGGTGGCCGAGCGGACCATGCCCTCGGGCAGGCCGAACACCCCGGCCGACAGCCCGAAGGTGATCGCCGGGTGGATCATCAACCCGATCCCCGCCACCATCGCCGCCGGGCCGATCCCCTTGCGCAGCGAATAGCGCGTCAGCGCCCCGCCGAGGCCGAACAGCGCCACGGGCAGCGCCGCGCGGGCCAGCATCTCGACCCCGCCTTCAAGCGGCCCGGGCATGCGCAGGCCCAGCAGGTTGAACGCGAGGCCAATGGCGATGCCGATGGTCAGCGCGTTGCGGAACATCGCCGTCACCACCGCGCGCGCGGTGGCCGCGGCCCCGCGGCCGTCGGCGCGGCTCATCTCCATCGCCGTGATGCCGATCATGTAGCAAAGCGGCGCGTGGATCGCGATGATCGCGAAGTTCGGCCCCAGCGCGTCGGTCCCGTAGGCGCGCTCGGTCACCGGCACGCCGAGCAGCAGCGAGTTCGAGAACAGCGCCGCGAAGCCTACCGCCACCGATTCCCCCGGCCGCATCCCGAAGATCTTCCGCGCGCCGAACATGGCGAGGAAAAAGCAGGCGATGGCCCCGGCGTAGAAGCTGACCAGCAGGTCGGCGCGGAACATCTCGCCCAGGTCGAGATTGTACATCCCGAGGAACAGCAGCACCGGCGCCGCGATGGTGGTGGTGAAGGTCAGCAGACCCGTGGTCACGCTGTCGGCCAGCAGGTTCACCCGGCGGCAGAAATACCCCGCCCCGACCACGAAGAAGACCGGCAGGACCGTCTCGAGGACGAAGAGGAGGCTGTCGATCACGCCCGCGCCGCCCAGCCGTCGCCGTCCCGGGCGAAGTCGAGGCGCATCCCGTCATAGGCGGCGATCACGTGGGCGGGGGTCTCGGCCTCGACCGTCGCGTAGTCGAGATCGACATGCATGTTGGTGATCACGCCCCGGCGCACGCCCGATTTCTCGATCCAGCCCAGGGTCTGGTCCAGGTGCGAATGCGTCGGGTGGGGCGTGTAGCGCAGCGCGTCCACCACCCAGGTGTCCGCCCCCTCCAGCGCCGCCCAGCCGTCATCGGACATCTGCGCGACGTCGGGCAGGTACACCAGCGGCCCGATGCGGAAGCCCAGCGCGTCGATGGAGCCGTGATTGACCTCGAAGGGCTGGAACTCGATGGCGCCGCCGACCCCCTCGATCCGCACGGTCCCGTCGATGGTCCGCAGGTCGAGGATCGGCGGGTAGGGCGAGCCCTCGGGCTGCACGAAGGCGTAGCCGAAGCGGTTGAGCAGGCTGCTCTGCGTCGGCCCGTCCGCCCAGACGGGGATGCGTTTGCGCATGTTGAAGACGATCATCCGCAGATCGTCGAGCCCGTGCGTGTGGTCGGCGTGCTCATGGGTGTAGATCACCCCGTCGAGCCGCCCGACATTGGCGTCCAGCAGCTGCGAGCGCATGTCGGGCGAGGTGTCGATCAGCACCGAGGTGACGCCCTCGGGCCCCTCGCGTTCCACGAGCATGGAGCAGCGGCGGCGGGTGTTCTTCGGGTTC
The DNA here is from genome assembly GCF_050586345.1 of Rhodovulum sp. DZ06. Classification (NCBI taxonomy): domain Bacteria; kingdom Pseudomonadati; phylum Pseudomonadota; class Alphaproteobacteria; order Rhodobacterales; family Paracoccaceae; genus Rhodovulum; species Rhodovulum sp. DZ06. Next base: position 9,526 of record NZ_JBOCEF010000026.1, on the reverse strand, counting down.
TCGGGATCGCAGGCGCCCCAGACGCCGCCGAGGCGCGGCACGCCGCCCGAGGACCCGCAGCCGAGGATGGTGAAGCGCAGCGTGTCGGTCATTCCGCGGCCTCCGAGCCATGCGCCGCGGTCCAGGCCGCGGCCTTGGCGAACAGGCGGTCGAAATTGGCGGTGGTGGCGGCGGCGAACTCGTCCACGGAGATGCCGAACGCCTCGGCGCCCTTGACCGCGGTCAGCGCGGTATAGGCGGGCTCGTTGCGCTTGCCGCGATGGGGCGGGGGCGCGAGATAGGGGCTGTCGGTCTCCACCAGGATGCGGTCCAGCGGCGCGGCGGCGAAGATCTCCCGCAGGGCGGTGGATTTCGGGAAGGCCGCGATGCCGGACATCGACAGGTAGAAGCCGAGGTCGAGCGCCGCGCGCCCCAGCGCCTCGGAGCTGGAGAAGCAGTGCATCACGCAAGAATAGGCCCCGGCGGCGTGCTCTTCCGCCAGGATCCGGGCCATGTCGTCATCGGCGTCGCGGCTGTGGATGATCAGGGGCAGGCCGGTGCGCCGCGCGGCCTCGATATGCAGGCGCAGGCTCTCCTGCTGCACCGCCATGCTCTCGGCCGTGTAGTGATAATCGAGGCCCGTCTCGCCGATCCCGACCATCTTCGGGTGCGCGGCGATCTCGCAGAGCTGCTCGACCGTCGCCATCGGCTCCTTGTCCACGGACATCGGGTGGGTGCCGGCGGCGAAGAAGACCTCGTCGTGCGCCTCGGCGATGGCGCGGACCTGCGGTTCCTGCCGCAGCCGGGTGCAGATGGTGACCATGCGCGCGACGCCCGCGGCTTTCGCCCGGGCCACCACGTCCGGCAGCTCCCCTTCGAAATCGGGGAAATCGAGATGACAATGGCTGTCCACGAGGATCGGCGGCATCGGGAAGGCTCCGGCAAGGCGGGTCAGGCAGGCGCGGCGCGCGGCGGATAGGCGTGCGGCGGGCGGGGGGCGTCAGGCCCGTTCGGGGACGGACGCGGCCCGCCCGGCGGCGGCGTCGAGCGCGAGCAACGTATCAAGGAACGCCTGGCCTGGGTCAAGATTGACGCCGAGCGCGCGGTCAAGACGCGCCTCCCAGGACGCCGCCGCCTCGGCCCAGATGCGGGCCTGCGCGTCCGTGGCGGCAAGGCGGGCCATCATCCGCGCTTCCCCGGGCCCCGCCTCGGCCCGCGGCGGGCCCATGGCGGCGGCGCGGGCCATGCGCTGGGCGAAGACGGCGCCGAGGCGGGCCAGCATCTCCCGCGCGCCCTCCGTCCCCGGCCCGGCGGCGCTTTCGGCCAGGCGATGCGCGGCGTCGCGGTCCATCCCCGGCGCGTTGCGCAGAAGCTGCAGCAGCTCGGCGTAGATGTCCGTGCCGTCGGCCGCGGCCAGCCGCAGCGCCTCGCCCACCGAGCCGCCCGCCAGTTCCGCCAGCGCCTCGGACGGGGGCGGCAGGTCGGGCGCCGCTTCCGAGGCCGCGCGCACCAGCGCCCCCTCGTCGAGCGGGCGCAGCGCCAGCGTCCGGCAGCGCGAGCGGATGGTGGGCAGCAGCCGCGCGGGCGCGTGGCTGACCAGCAGGAAGATGCAGCGCGCGGGCGGTTCCTCGAGCATCTTCAGGATGGCGTTGGCGGCGGCGGGGTTCATCTCCTCGGCCGGGTCGACGATCACCGCGCGCCAGCCGCCATCGGCGGCGGACAGCCCGGTGAAGTCGCGCAGCGTGCGCACGTCGTCCACCACGATCTGGGTGCGCATCCGCTTGGTCTTGGGGTCCGGCGTGCGGCGGATCAGCTTCAGCCGCGGCTCGGACAGCGCGGCGCAGCGGCGGAACACCGGCGCCTCCGGGTCCATCGCCAGGCTTTCCACCGGGGCGGGGGCGAACAGCGCGTCCATGCTGTCCTGCGGCGCGCCATGGGCGATCAGGTGGCGCGCGATGCGCCAGGCCAGCGTCGCCTTGCCCACGCCCCGCGGCCCGGTCAGCAGCCAGCCGTGATGCATGCGCCCGCCGGTCAGGGCGGTGAGGAACTCGGCCTCCGCCGCGCGCTGGCCGTAAAGGGCCGCGACCTCGCGCGGGTGGGGGGCGTTCGGCGCGCGGTCGGGTTCCGGGATCAGCGCGTCGTCGTCATCGGCGGCCATGGGTCAGGCGTCCTCGCGCGACAGTTCGGGCAGCAGGGGCAGGGCGGCGGCGCGGATGCGGCCCTGCACCTCCTCCGGGGCGCCCGAGGCGTCCACGAGGCGGCAGCGCGCCGGGTGGGCGGCGGCCAGCGCCCGGAACCCGTCGCGCACGCGGGACTGGAAATCGGCGCCGAAGCGTTCGAACCGGCTCTCGGCGCCGCCTTGCGCGGCCGAGGCCCCGGCCATGCGCGCCTCGGCCCGCGCGAGGGCTTCCTCGGGCGGCAATTCGAGGATCAGCGTCAGGTCGGGCTCCAGCCCGATCACCAGCGCGTGCAGCGCCTCGACCATCTCCGGCGGGGCGCCTTCGCCGCTGTCGCGGCCAAGACCCTGGTAGACGCGGGTGCTGTCGGCGAAGCGGTCGCACAGCACCACGGCGCCGCGGGCGAGGGCGGGGCGGATGGTCCGCTCCAGGTGCTCGCGCCGCGCGGCGTTGAAGAGCAGCAGTTCCGAGACGGCGGACCAGCGGCCCGGCGCGCCCTCGAGCACGAGGCGGCGGATCTCCTCGGCCCCCGGGGCGCCGCCCGGCTCGCGCGTCGCCACCACCTCGCGGCCGGCGCCGCGCAGGGCGTCGGCCAGCAGGCGCAATTGCGTGGTCTTGCCGCCGCCGTCGCCGCCCTCGAAGCTGATGAACACGCCGGGCGTGGAAGGATCCGCCGCCGCGCTCACCCCTCGGCCCCCGCTTCCGCCGGCGCGGGGGCGTCGCCGCCCCCGGTCGCCGCGCCCATCACGTCGCGCAGCAGCAGCCCCGCGGCGGCCTTGAGGCGAGTGATGTACCCGCCCCGGCCCACGCTCTCGGCGGCCACAACCGGCGCGGTGATCGGCTCGATCCCCGGCGCGGCCAGGGTCAGCGTGGCGATCGGCTGGCCCTTGGCCACCGGCGCCTCGATCGGCCCTTCCCAGTTGAGCTTGGCCACCAGCTTCTCGCGGATCCCGACGGGCAGGGTGACCAGCAGGTCCTCGGCCACCGTCAGCGCCACCTGCGGCCGGTCGCCGATCCAGACATCGGCCACCCCCAGCAGGTCCCCGGCCTTGTAGAGGCGTTCATTCGAGAACTGCCGGAACGCCCAGGAGGCGATGCGCTCGGCCTCCTCGGCCCGCTCGGCCTTGCTGTCGAGCCCGCCGAACATGAACACGATCCGCCGCCCGTCGCGGGCGACCGAGCCGACGAGGCCGTAGCCCGCTTCCTCGGTATGGCCGGTCTTCATCCCGTCGGCTCCCTCGACCACGCCCAGCAGCGGGTTGCGGTTGGGCTGGCGCACGCCGTCCCATTCGAACGCGGTCTCGGAGAAGTAGTGATAGTGCTGTGGGAAGTCGTTGATGATGTGCATCCCGAGGGTCACGAGGTCCCGCGGGGTCATGTAATGCTCGGGATGCGGCAGGCCGTGGGAATTGGCGAAATGGCTGCCGGTCAGGCCCAGCTCCTCGGCGCGCACGTTCATGGCGGCGGCGAAGGCGGCCTCGGTCCCGGCGATGCCCTCGGCCAGCGCCACGCAGGCGTCGTTGCCGCTCTGCACGATCACCCCGCGCAGCAGGTCCTCGACCCGCACCCGGTCCTTCTCGCGCAGGTACATGGTCGAGCCTTCCTTGCGGAAGGCGGCGGCCGAGACGCGGAACTCGTCGTCCAGCGTCAGCCGGTCTTCCTCCAGCGCCTCGAACACCATGTTGAGCGTCATCAGCTTGGACATGGAGGCGGGCGGAATCCGCATGTCGGCGTTCTTGTCGAGCAGCGTCGCCCCGGTGGTGGCGTCGACCACCAGGGCGGCGCGGGCGCGGGTCTCGAGCGGGGCGGCCTGCGCGTCGGCCCGGGTCGCGGGCAGGGCGGCGAGCAGGGCCGCGGCCAGCGCCAGCGCCGGGGCGGCGAGGCGGGCGAGGGGGCGGCGCGGGTTGGGGCGCGGGTTGGGGCGCGGATTGGGAGCGGTCATGGCGATGCTGGTCACGGGCGAGGGGCCTCCGTGGCGGATGGCGCCGCTTGCCGCGGGGGAAGGCGCGGGCGGCGGCGCGGGGGGAAGGTCGCGGGCGGGCCGCTGGGGGCGCGTCCGGGTTCGGGGCGTCATCTTGCGGCGAGATAGGCGTCGCGGAAGCCCGCCGCCACCGCGGCGCTGCGGGCGGTCTCGGCTTCGGAGAGGGTGGCGAAGGGGCCGAGCAGCACCCGCTCGAGCCGCCCGGCGGGGACGACGCGGGCGTCGAAGCCGAGGGCGCGGAAGGCGGCGGCGGCGCGCGCGGCGTTGCCGGGCTGGCCGAAGGCGCCGATCTGGACGAAGGGCGCGGCGGGGGGGGCGGCGGGCCGGGCCTGCGCCTGCGCCTGTGCGGGGGCAGCGGCGGGGGCCGCCGCCTGCGCGGGTTTCGGGGCGGGTCCGGCGGTGATCGGGCGATGCGCGGGCCGCGCGGTCGGGGCGCGGGCCTCGGCCGGGGCGGCGGTCGGCGCCTCGGTCTGGGCCTGCGGCGGCGTCTCGGGCGCCTCGGCGAGGGCGGCGGCTACGGCCTGTTCCAGCGGTTTCGGCTGCGCCGGGGCCGGGGCTTGCGGGGCGGGCTGCGCCGCCGCCTCGGCCTCGGCCTTGCGCTTCAGGTCCGGGCGGATCGCGGGCTCGGGGCGTCGCGCCCCGGCCGCCGCCTGCGCCTCCTCCTGCGCCTCTCGCTCGGTCTCCAGCGCCTGTTCGATCCGGTGCGCCGGGGTCTCGCGCACGGGCGTCGGCGTCGCGGCGGCGGGGGCAGGCGCGGCGGCGAGGTCGAACCGCTCCACCCCGCCCGTCGGCGCGGCGGGCAGCACTGGGCGGCTGACGTCGCGCAGGGCGGTCAGGCGGATGCGCGCGGGCGTGCCGGGGGTCATCCCCAGCGCCTGCGCCGCATCGCCCGAAAGCTGGATCTGCGGGCGGCCCGGCTTGTCGATCAGCCGCAGCGCCGGAAGGCGGATGGCGCGGCCGGTCTCGAGGTTGCGGGCCTCGACCATCATCTGACCGGCGACGCCGGGATGCGCGGCCCAGGCCCCGCCGAGCGAGGGCAGCCCGTCCCAGAGCGTCACGCCCTCGGCCATGAACCGGGCCGGGTCGGGGATGAAGCCATGTTCGCGCTGGGGCACCGGGGCGGCGTCGGCCGCGGCGCCGCGGGGGCCGCCCGGCTGCGGCCCGGCGCAGGCGGCCGCCAGCGCGGCGCAGGCCAGCAGCGCCGCGGCGCGGAAGGCGGGCGGGACGGCGGCGCGCGGCGCCGGCGCCGCGCCCGGCGGCTGCATCAGATGGGGTCGCCCCGTCACGGTCCTCGTCACGTTCCTCGCCTCGCCCGACATCGCTTCGGGGGCCCGTTCGCCGGGCCTCTCTCGTCGCGCCTCGCCTGGGGGCGCAGGCTATCGCAAGGCGGCGGGGAAGAAAACCGCCGCCGCGCGCCGCGCGCGCCGGGCGGGCGCCACAGGGACCAGCGACCGGACCGCCGACCGGACCGCCGACCGGACCGGCGACGGGAGCGCCGACCGGGCCGCCGCCGGGGACCGCGCCGACGGCGCCCGAGGCGGGTTGCCGGGGGCCGCCGAATCCCGTACTTCGTGACTCCCGTGCAGGGGGCGTCCCGCAGCGCCGGTCCGACAGGGCCGGGCGTCATGCGTAAGGGCGCCCTTCACCCATTTCCCGGACCATTCCTCCGGGACCAAAGAATAACGGGGTTCGAGCGACATGGCGCGGTTCGTTTTCATCACGGGCGGAGTGGTCTCCAGCCTGGGCAAGGGTCTTGCTTCGGCCGCGCTGGGCGCGCTGCTGCAGGCCCGCGGCTACTCGGTCCGGCTGCGCAAGCTCGACCCCTACCTGAACGTCGACCCGGGCACGATGTCCCCGTTCGAGCATGGCGAGGTCTTCGTCACCGATGACGGGGCCGAGACCGATCTCGACCTCGGCCATTACGAACGCTTCACGGGCGTCGCGGCCCGCAAGACCGATTCCATCTCCTCGGGCCGGATCTATTCCAACGTGCTCGAGAAGGAGCGCCGCGGCGACTACCTTGGCAAGACCATCCAGGTGATCCCGCACGTCACCAATGAAATCAAGGACTTCATCGCCATCGGCGAGGATGAGGTCGACTTCATGCTGTGCGAGATCGGCGGCACCGTCGGCGATATCGAGGGCCTGCCCTTCTTCGAGGCGATCCGCCAGTTCTCGCTCGACAAACCGGCGGGGCAGTGCGTGTTCATGCACCTCACCCTGCTGCCCTGGATCGCCGCCTCGGGCGAGCTGAAGACCAAGCCGACCCAGCACTCGGTGAAGGAGCTGCGCTCCATCGGCCTCGCCCCCGACGTGCTCGTCTGCCGCGCCGAGGGCCCGATCCCGGACAAGGAGCGCGCCAAGCTCGCCATGTTCTGCTCGGTCCGCCCCGAGCGCGTGATCGCCGCCAACGACCTCAAGTCGATCTACGAAGCCCCGATCGCCTATCACCAGAACGGGCTCGACCAGGCCGTGCTCGACGCTTTCGGCATCTCCCCCGCGCCGCGCCCCGACCTGTCGCCCTGGCGCGACGTGGTGGACGCGATCCACGACCCGGACGGCGAGGTGCGCATCGCCATCGTCGGCAAGTACACGCAGCTCGAGGACGCCTACAAGTCGATCTCCGAGGCGCTGACCCATGGCGGCATCGCCAACCGGGTGAAGGTGAAGGTCGAATGGCTCGATTCCGAGGTGTTCGAGCATGGCGACCCGGCCCCGAACCTCGAGGGCTTCCACGGCATCCTCGTGCCCGGCGGCTTCGGCGAGCGCGGCACCGAGGGCAAGATCAACGCCGCCCGGTTCGCGCGTGAGCGCAAGGTGCCTTATCTCGGCATCTGCCTCGGCATGCAGATGGCGGTGATCGAGGCGGCGCGGAACCTCGCGGGCATCGAGAAGGCGGGCTCGGAAGAGTTCGACCACGAGGCGGGCGCCACCCGGTTCGAGCCGGTCGTCTACCACATGAAGGAATGGATGGACGGCTCGGGCCGCGTCGAGACCCGCGAGGCGGGCGACGACAAGGGCGGGACCATGCGCCTCGGGGCCTATCGCGCGTCCCTCACGCCGGACTCGAAGGTCGCCGCGATCTACGGGACCGAGCAGATCGAGGAGCGTCACCGCCACCGCTACGAGGTCGCGCTGACCTATCGCGAGCAGCTCGAGGCGCACGGGCTGCGCTTCTCGGGCATGTCGCCCGACGGCAAGCTGCCCGAGATCATGGAGATCGAGGACCACCCCTGGTTCGTCGGCGTGCAGTACCACCCGGAGCTGAAGTCCAAGCCCCTCGACCCGCACCCGCTGTTCCGCAGCTTCGTGCGCGCGGCGATCGAGCAGTCGCGGCTGGTCTGATCCCGCCGCCGCGGGGGCCTGCGGGCCGCCGCGGGACCGCATGACGCGAAAGGCCCCGCCGGGCGACCGGCGGGGCCTTTTCGTCTTCGGGGCGGGGCGCGGGCGGGGCGCGCGGCCCCCCGGGGGCGCTCAGCCCCGGCGGCGGCCGATCACGCCCAGCGCGGCCAGTCCCAGCAGCGCCAGCGGCGCGGCGGCGGGCAGGGGCACGTCGGCGGGCGCCTCGGTCGCGGCGAAGGAGAACTGCAGCTCGTTCAGCACGCCATGCGTCGCGGCGACCAGGTCCACGACCTCGATGGTGATGCTGTCGGCGGTGAAGCTCTGCCCCGAGACGATCGCGGCATCGCCCGACACCAGCGTCAGCGCCGAGACCGCGGCCGCCGGGGTGAAGTCGAGGCCGGTGAAGGTCCAGGTCGACGTCCCGCCGGTGGTGGGGAAGGTTCCGAGGTCGAAGAACAGGTCGATCACGCCGTCGGAGATCGTGGCGGAGATGGTGGCGTCGCCGGGCGTGAAGGTCGCGGTCACGCTGGGCGAGACCGCCGCGGTGTTGGCGGCGAACTCGGAGCCCCCGGCGGTCAGGGTCGCCGTCACCACGTCGCCGGTCAGCGAGGCGGCCATGACCGGCGTGGACAGGAGCGCAAGGGCGGCGGCGGCGGGCAGCAGGGAAAGGCGCATGACGTTCGACCCGTGAATTGGAAATGTATTCCCAACCGGTCGCACTGATCGCGAGTCGTTTCCGTCACTCCGTGGGCGCCCCGGTTGCGGCAGCGAAAAATTCGGTCGCGGCAGCTAAGAAGTCCGGCGGTCGCCGCCTTACTGCTCGCCCTGCGCGTCGACGATGCCGCTGCTGCAGCCCTTCTTGCGCGGGTGGGCGTCATGCAGCAACTGGCCGAAATCGCTGTAGGGCGAGATCTTGCCGTTCAGCGACAGCCGGATCTCGCGCACCAGCACCCGCTCGCCCTTCTCCTCGCGCTCGCAGATCATCTGCAGGCGCGCGCCCGCCCCGGCGCCGTAGGTCTCGTCCAGCGCGGCGCGCAGCTCGTCCACGTGCACCCGCCCGCCGACCCGCTCGCGCATCAGCGCCGCGATGCCCGAGCGGTTGACCGCACGCAGCGCGAACAGCGCGTCCTCGAAATACTCCGCCGCGCCGCCGGGGGCCCGGTGGCAGGTGCCGTGCTTGGTCCATTCGTGCCGGTGCAAATCGCTCAGCGCCCCCGGCATGGCGCGCAGGATCTCGGTGCGCAGGGTCTTGCCCATGGGCGGCATCGGCAGCCGGTTCCAGGCGCCCTTCTTGTCGAGGAACCGGATCCTGTCCTCGACCCCGCAATACTCGCCCCCGTTGGGCCAGAGCCCGTGCAGGGTGAAGCGCCCGGTCCAGACCGGCAGGTCGCGGCCGTCGAGCATGGCGCATTCCCGCGGCCGGGTGCGGCGGGTTTCGCAGAAGGCGGGGGCCCAGGTCAGCGCGAGGGTGGCCGAGGTGGATTCCGCCGCCGCCGCCGCCGGGCGCAGGGCGGCCGGAAGCGCGGCCGGCAGGGCGGCGAAAAGGGCGAAGGCGATCAGCGCGGCGCGCATCGGCAGGCTCTCCCGGTCGGGATCGGGTCGGCGGAATACATGCGCATAGCGTCGCCCGTCGCCGCCGGGCGCGCAAGGCCGCGGGCGTGAACGGGGCGATAAATTAACCGTTGATGGATCGCGTCCGGTCCGCCCGGCCGCGGGGCGCGCCGCCTCCCTGTCCCCCGCCGGGGCGGGACGGGCGGGGGTCCGCGTCGGGGCGAGACGTGCGGAGGCCCGCGAAGGGGCGGGACGGGCGGGGGCCCGCGCCGGGGGAGACAGGCGCCCATGAAAAGACCGCCGCGGGGCGTGCCCGCGGCGGTCCATCCGAGCCGTCGACGCGGCGGGGGCCTTGTTCCGCGCGGCCCGCCCCGCGCGTCGCCCGGCCTCAGCGCCCGCCGTCGCCCACCAGCACGAAGGCGGCCCAGTAGAACGGGTCCGAGGTGGCCGGGTCGGCGCGCACCGCCCGCTGCGCCGCGCTCAGCGCCTCGGTATA
>NZ_JBOCEF010000025.1:0-63569 GCF_050586345.1 Rhodovulum sp. DZ06 | reverse complement strand
GACATGCTCAAGTCCGCGTCGTATCTACGACAAACCGGACCGCCCGCATGTCCCTTCCATCCATCTTGTCAAACAGCTCGGAGCGTCTTCTCCGCGATCTCGCCAGGCTTGTCAACCCGTTGTTTTCGCTTTGCTTTCCGTCTCCGTCCCGACCCCGTGGCGACCGCCTCGGCTCCGGTGAGGGCGGTGTATATGGGCCGCGATCAGGCGCTGCAACAGGAAAATGACGGAAATCGGCGAGTTTTCTGACGGACCTGATTTACCCTTTGAAATCAATAAGATGCAAATCGACTAACAGATCCTTGCGTCCCGCCGGGCGCCAAGCGCCGCTGCAGGGCGACGAGAATCCTGCTGCGTCGCGGCACAAACCCCGAGTCAGTCGGCCGCCCGCACCGCCGTCACGTCGGATTCCGCAATCTCGACCCCACCGGCCAGGATCAATCGGGCACCTGACTCGCCGGGCCGCGCCTCGGTGACCGTCGAGAAGACGCGCCCCTGCACGACCTCGAGCTGCTCATCCCCGGCCCAGTACTCCACCTCGAAGCTGTGCTTGCCGCCGGAGACGCCGCCTGCGCCGGTCCAGACCAGCTCGGAGAGGTCCGGCTCCACCGCTTCGCGATTCACGATCACCCCCTCGGCGTCGCGGACCGTCAGGTAGGCGCGCTCCGCCCTCGCGTTGGGATCGACCCGCACCTGGACCGGCGCGCCGTCCCAGGAGAGGGCCATCGGCGCCTCCACCTCGGCCCCGAGCCAGGCGGCGAGGCCGGCGGCCCCGCCCGCCAGCAGCCCCTCGATCGATTCGAGGCGCTTGTTGGAGGCGACCTGCTGCTCGACCGCGGAGAAGGTGGCGAGCTGGGCCACGAACTCGGTCGATTCAAGCGGCTTCAGGGGATCCTGGTTGCGCATCTGGGTCGTGAGCAGCTTGAGGAAGGTTTCGAAGTCCGACGCGATGGTCCCGTCGTCATCGGCCGCCCCGGCGGCCTGTGCGAGCGTCGGCGTGGATGCGGCCGCGCCGGGACGCGCCGCGGGGATGGGAGAGGTCTCCACCATGTCTGGTTCTCCTAGACGCGGATGTCGAGGCCGTCGCCGAGGCGGCGGGGGGCGCGGCGCTCGTCCGGCGCGGCCTCGGGCAGAATCGAGGCGCCGGCGGCGGCGAACCTGCCTCCGCCCTTCTCGCCGTCGCCGCCATTGCCGCCGAAACTGCCGAAACTCAGGTCGACGCGGGCCTGTCCGTTGGCGGCGAGATCGCGCAGCAGCAGGTCGGCATGGCGACGCATCAGGTCGACGGTCTCCGGCCTCTCGGCGGTGATCGTCGCGACGAGGCCCGCCTCGTCGGTCCGCAGGGTGACGCGCACGCGCCCGAGTTCGGGCGGGTCGAGGCGGATCTCGGTCGAACCGTCGCCGCCGCGGCGCAGGGCGGGGGCCAGCTGAGCGGCGACGGCCGCGGCCTGGGGCCGGTCCGGCGCGGCCGCGGCGACGGTCGCGGTCATGGCGCGCGGGCCGTCATGGACCGACGCCTGGGTGGTCAGCGACTCGGCGCGGATCGGGTCGGGGGCCGCGTCGGCGGCGGCCTCGCGCATCGCGTGGAACCGCACGCCCTCGGCCTGCACCAGGGCGGCCTGCGGGGCCGGAGCCGCGACGCGCTGCTCGGACGGCTCGGCGCGGACCTGCGGCGCGGCCGCCGCCGTCGTGGGCGGCGGCTCGGCGCGATCGCGCTGGCGGCGGCGCACCGAGGGCGGATCGGCGGGACTCGTCCCGGGGTCGGCCGACGCGGCGGCGGCCCGGGCCTGCACCTGCGCGACGGGCGCCTGGGACGCCGCGGCCTGGGCGGCCGACACGGCCTGGGACGCGGCCGGCGCCGCCGGCTGCGACGCGGCGCGCTCGCCCGCCTGCGCCTGGCGCGCGGCCTCATCCGCCTGCGGGTCCGGCCGGGCGACGCCCGGATCGGGGGCCTGCGCGGCCCGCGGGTCAGGGGCGGGTCGCACGTCCTTCGGGGCGGCCGCGACGGGGAGATCGGCGCGCGCCGCGGCGCGGGGCGCATCGGCGGCATCTTCGGGGACGGCGGGCGCCTGCGCGCCGCGGGGGGCGTCGGCATCGGTCGGCGGCGCATCCGGCGCCGCATCGCCCACGGCCCCGGCGGCGGCCGCGACCTGCGGCGCGGATTGCGGGAACGCGGGGGCCGTCTGCGCGCGCGGCCCCTGCGCCGCGGGAACGGCCGATTCGCCCGCCTTCACCTCGACCGTCCCGGGAGCCTGGACGATGATGGCCGCGCCGGCCTCATCCTCGGACGGCGGGGCGTCGCCGCCCTTCCGGGCCGCGGGGGGGGCGTCGCCGTGCTTCTTGCGCTCGGCCTCGAGCGCCGCGGCGAAGCCGCCCTGGGCGCGCCCGCGCTCGGCGGGGCCGTCGGCCTCGCCGCCCTGCCGGGCGGAACGGGCGGAGTCGGGGCGCGCTTCCCGCGCCTGGGGAAGAGGGCCTGGAAACGGCATGGATTGAACCGCCACGTCGCGCTCCTTCTTTCTGAAGTTCGCGGCGAATATCGCGCCTCCGCCTTACCAACTGTTTACCGGCCTGAGCGAAGCTGTGCGGCGAGCATGAATGACCGACGGCCGGAGAATCCCGCCATGACCAGTCCCCTTCTGCCGCCGCACCCGCTTCTGGGCGGGGGCGCGGCGCCGCCCTCCGCCCCGGCGGTCACGGATGAAGAGCTCCGCGCCGCCGCGGAAGCGTTCGAAGCGCAGTTCCTGACGGAAATGTTGGGACATGCGGGGCTTGGCGCGCCGCGCAGCGCGTTCGGCGGCGGTCCGGGAGAGGAGGCTTTCGCCAGCCTCCTCGTCCGGGAGCATGCGAGATTGTTGGTCGAACGGGGGGGAATCGGCCTCGCCGAACGACTGTTCGAGGCGATGAAGGAGGGGCGGGCATGATTCGCTCAGATCCCCTGGGCGTCGCCCAGGCCATATGGATGCGCGCCGCACGGCGCCTGCTTGCGCTGCTCGAGAAAGAGCGGCGCCTTCTGCGCGCCGGCGCGCTGCGCGAAGCCGCCGACCTGGCCCCGGAGAAGGAGCGCCTGTCGCAGGAGCTGGCCGAGCCGCCCGCCGCGCCCGGCGACGACGCCCGCGCCATCGCGCGGGAGCTTCAGACCGCCGCCGCGCGCAACCGCCTGCTGCTGGGCGCGAGCCTGGAGGCCGTGCGCGCCGCCCGCGCGCGGCTTGAGCAGATCGACAAGGCGCGGCGCGAGCTCGGCGTCTATGACGAGGGCGGCAGCCGCGCGCCCTCCGCCGGCGCGCAGCGCACGCACGACAGCCGGGCCTGACCCGGGCGCCAGTCCGGGCCCGATCAGAGACCGTAGGGGCCGACCCCGCCGCGCCCGCGCCTGCGCCAGCATTCCCGGCGGATCGGTCGGGTGCGCGGCGCGGCCGGGCGGCGCGGGGGCCTTGCGCCCCCCAAGCCCGGACGCCCCCCGCGCCTCGCCCGGGCCCACGACCGGAGCGCGGGCCGGTGGCGCAGCGGCGCGGCGAAAAGAGAGAGAGAGAAGAGGCAGGCCTGCGCGGACGCCGCTATGGGGCGTTCTGAGCACCGCCGGGCGCCGCCGCGCCGGGGGAAGGGCGACCAGCGTTCACTCCTCCGCCGACATGCCGGGACAGCGCCCAGCCGTCCCCGGTCCCGGGCCGCCGCCCCCGCGACGCGGCCCGCAACGCCCCGCCCCGAACGCAAGAGGGGCGCCCGCCGGGCGCCCCTTTCACCAAGGCCCGCTTCGCCGCCCCCCCTTCACTGGCCCCCCTTCACCGGGCCCCCCTTCACCGGGCCCCCGGCGTCACAGCCAGTTGCCGGCCGATCCGATCGCCAGGATCGCGCTGGCGCTGAACAGGCTGATCGGGTCGCGCATTGCGAAGACCAGCGGATCGTCCGTCATCCAGCCCCGGTGCGCCAGCATGGCCATCCGGCTGATCCAGTACAGCAGCACCGGGCAGGCCGCCCACAGCATCAGCGGCGAGGTGTACAGCATCTGCACCTCCGGGCTCGACGCATAGAGCGCCAGCACCAGCACCGAGACATAGCCCGACGCCACCGCCATCATCGCCACGATCGGCAGGTCGTCGACCTCGTAAGCCCGCCCCGAGGCCCGGTCCTTGCCCCGCCGCAGCCCGTCCACCAGCTCCGCCTGCCGCTTGATCGCCGCCAGCGACAGGAACAGGAACGACGTGAAGGCCAGCGTCCAAGGCGAGATGTAGAGGCCCATCGCCTCGGACCCCGCCAGCACCCGCAGCGAGTACAGCCCCGCCAGCGTGCAGATGTCGATCACCAGCTTGCGCTTGAGCGAGAACGAGTAGGCCAGCGTCGCCACGTAGTAGAACGCCATCACCCCCAGGAACTGCAGCGGCAGGAAGCACAGCGCCAGAACCACCGCCGTCAGCAGCAATCCCGGGGCCAGCAACGCCCCGTGCAGCACGCGCAGCCGCCCGCTCGCCATCGCCCGGAACCGCTTGCGCGGATGCGCGCGGTCGGCCGTCAGGTCCAGCAGGTCGTTCAGCAAATAGACCGAGGACGCGGTCAGCGAGAACACGACGAAGGCCATGATCGCGTCGAACCACACCTCCCACCGGGTCTGCTGCGCGGCCAGAACCGGCAGGAACACCAGCATGTTCTTCATCCACTGGTGCGGGCGCACCGCGCTCATCACCGCCGAGACCCACTCGCGCGCGCCCGGCGGCGGGCTCAGGTGCACCGCGGGAACCGACGGGGCCGCCGCCTGCGCCGCGGCCTTGAACTCCTCCGACGCGCCCACGGTGACCGCCCCGCGCGACACCGCCCAGACCTTCAGGTCCTTCTTGCTGTCGCCGACATAGTCGAACGCGCCCTCGCCGTACCGCTCCTTCAGAAAGCCCGCCTTGCGCGCTCCGGTCAGGTTGCGGTCCGCCGTGCTGCCGAACGCTTCGTCGAACAGGCCGAGATAGTCGGCGATCTTGCGCACCATCCGCTGGTCCGAGCCGGAGACAAGCGCCGCCTTGCCGCCCGCCGCACGGTGCGCCTTGATGTAGTCGAGAACCTCCTGGTTGTACGGAAGGTCCTCGGGCGGGACCCGGCACAGCTCGGTCATCGCCGATTTGAACGCCGCGATTCCATCGCCGAGCCGCGAGGCCGCGCGCAGCGTTTCGCCCGGCGCATGGGCCAGCCCTTCGAACAGCGCTTCGTGCAACAGGTCCGATTTGATCAGGCTGTGGTCCAGGTCGACGATCAGCATGCGGCGGAAATCCCCAAAAACAACAAGCCGCTTCGACGTCGGCTGCAATCGGCGGGCAGAGTGCCGGAACTCCGCCGCAAAAGTCCACAAGCCGAAAGACGCGGGGGGGGCGCCTGCGACCACGCGCCGTTCCCGTTGCGGAACGCCGGTTCGAAACGCTGGCGCAGGCCCGGGTGCAAGGATATGATAAGCCTTGCTGACTAATTTCGCCCCTTTCCCCCCTGATCGCCCGGAGCGCCCCATGACCCCCGCCGCCTCTCCCGCAGACCCCCGCTGGGCCAGGGCCGCCGGGCTGATGCTGGTCTGCTGCGCGATGATGTCGGTGGTCGGGCTGCTGGCCAAGGCGCTGGGACAGGGGATCGGCGGGCCGCCGCTGCACCCGATGCAGATCACCGCCGCCCGCTTCGCCTTCGCCGCCGTGGCCTTCGCCTGCGGCTTCGCGGTGATCCGCCCGGGCTTTCGCGGCACGCCCTGGGGGTTCCACGCGTTCCGCTCCTCGGTCGGGATGCTGGGCTTCGTGTGCCTGTTCGGCGCCGTCACCCAGATGCCGCTGACCGAGGCGACGGCGATCTCCCTGCTCGCGCCCTTCGTCACGCTGATCCTCGCCATCCCGATCCTCGGCGAATCCGTGGGCCCGTGGCGGTGGAGCGCCGCCGCCGCGTCCTTCGCCGGGGCGATGCTGATCATCCGCCCGGGGTCCGAGGCGTTCCACCCCGCCGCGATCCTCGCCCTCGGGGCCGCGTTCTTCCAGGGGCTGGAGGCGACGTTGGTCAAGCGCCTGTCGCGGGGCGAGCCGATCTCGCGGATCCTGCTCCTGAACAGCGGGTTCGCCGCAATCATCTCCTGCCTCATCGCGGCGGCCTTCTTCTGGACCCCGCCCAGCGCGACGCAATGGGCGATGATGGTCGGCCTCGGGGTCTGCATGGCCACCGCGGCGTCCTGCTTCACCGTGGCGTTCAAGATGGTCGACGCCAGCTCGCTGATGCCGCTGGTCTACTTCGCCCTCGTCTTCACCGCCTTCTACGACGTGGTGTTGTTCGAGGTGATCCCCCCGACCCTGACCGTGGCCGGGATCGCGGTGATCGGCGCCGCCGCCGTGGTCATGGCATGGCGGGAGCGCAGGGCGCATATGCACGCCCCCGCCGCGCGCACGGCTTGATGCGACACGGGGCGCCGTGGTTTGCTCGGGGCCTGATCGACATGACGGAGGCTTTGCGTGGACGCCCGGATTGATGCCCTGACCGAGGAGGAGGCGCGGCTCGTCGCCCTCGTCGACGCCAAGCGCGACGCGCTGGTGAAGCTGACCTCGGACCTCGTCCGCGTCCCCTCGGTGAACCCGCCCGGCGCCCTGTACAAGGAGTGCACGGAGCTGGTCGGCGGCCATCTCGCCGCCGCGGGCTTCGGGATCGAGCATATCCGGGCCCATGGCGCGCTGGCGGATGACGAGGATCACCCGCGCTGGAACGTCATCGCGCGGCTCGAAGGAACCGCGCCGGGGCCCTGCGTCCACTTCAACTCCCATTACGACGTGGTGCCGCCGGGCGAGGGCTGGACCCGCGATCCCTATGGCGGCGAGGTCGACGGCGGCCGCGTCTATGGCCGCGGGACCTGCGACATGAAGGGGGGCCTCGCCGCCTCGATGATCGCGGCCGAGGCGCTGGCCGAGCTGGGCGGCTGGCCCGGCGCCGTGGAGGTCTCGGGCGTCGCGGACGAGGAGACCGGCGGTTTCGGCGGCGCCGCCTGGCTGGCGCAGAACGGCTATTTCAACCCGGGCCGCCAGCAACACGTCATCATCCCCGAGCCGTTCTCGCCCCACCGCATCTGCATCGGCCATCGCGGCGTGTACTGGGGCGAGATCACCGTGTTCGGTCATATCGCGCATGGGTCGATGCCCTTCCTCGGGGATTGCGCCGTCCGGCACCTCTCGGCCGTGGTGGCCGAGATGGAGGCGGCGCTGATCCCGGCGCTGGCCACCCGCCGGACCCGCGCCCCGGTCACGCCCGAGGGCGCGCGGGTCGCGACCCTGAACATCGCGTCCTTCCATGGCGGGCAGGGCGAGGCGCGCGGGCACCTGGCGCCCAACGTCCCCGATGTCGCCCGCCTCGTGTTCGACCGCCGCTTCATCGCCGAGGAATCGCTCGAAGACGTCCAGGAGGAGATGCGCGCGCTGATCGCCCGCGTGGCCGAGGCCCGCGGCTTCAAGTGGGAGCTGCGGGACCTGTTCCACGTCCTGCCGACCCTGACCGACGACGCAGGGCCGGTGGTCACCGCCACCGCCTCGGCCATCCGCGACCTCGGGGCCGGGACGCCCGAGATCGTCTGCTCCCCCGGCACCTATGACCAGAAGCATTTCGACCAGATCGGCGGCGTGCGCGACGTGATCGCTTACGGCCCCGGCAAGCTCGAGGTCGCGCACCAGCCGGACGAATACGTGGAGATCGAGGACCTCGTCGCCTCGGCCCGCGTCATGGCGCTGTCGGCGCTGCGGCTGCTGAAGGGTTAACAGGCTCGACATCCCGCCCCGGCGCGGGAAAGATGACCATGCTGCGCTGCAATCGACGCGCGCGACGACATTCCGGCGGATCCGGCGACAAGACCGGGGCGCCGCCCCCCTGCCCCGCCAAGGGGCGCTCCTGACAGGGAGATCGACATGACCCGCACCCTCCGCGCCCGCCTGCTGGGCGGCGCCGCCCTGGCCCTGATCGCCGCCCCCGGCCTCGCGGCCGAGCTGACCGTGGCCATGCAGCTCGAACCCCCGGCGCTGGACCCCACCGCGGGCGCCGCCGCCGCCATCGACGAGGTGGTCTACCCCAACCTCTTCGAGGGCCTCGTCTGGTCGACCCCCTCGGGCGAGATCGTGCCGAAGCTGGCGAAGTCGTGGGAGACGTCGGAGGACGGGACCGTCTGGACCTTCCACCTGCAGGAGGGCGTCAAATTCCATGACGGCGCCGATTTCGACGCGTCGGACGTGAAGTTCTCCCTCGACCGGATCAATGCCGAGGGCAGCCAGAACGCGCAGAAGGGCAAGTTCTCGGGCATCGCCTCGGTCGAGGTGGTGGACCCGCTGACCGTCAAGGTCACGCTGAACGAGCCGCAGGGCTTCTTCCTCAACAACCTCGCCAATGGCGACGCGGTGATGCTGGACCCGGCCTCGGTGGAGACGAACGGCACCGCGCCCGTCGGCACCGGCCCGTTCAAGTTCGGCGACCGGGCCGAGGGCGCGTCGATCACCCTGGTGAAGAACGACGCCTACTGGGGCGCCGCCCCGGCGATGGACAGCGTCACCTGGCGCTTCATCTCGGACCCGACCGCCGCGCTCAACGCCCTGATGGCCGGGGACGTGGACGGGTTCGTCGGCTATCCGTCGCCCGAGACCGTGCCGCAGTTCGAGGCCGACCCCCGCTTCACCGTCAACACCCGCACGACGGAAGGCGAGACGATCCTCTCGACCAACACCAGGAAGCCGCCCTTCAACGACCTGAAGGTGCGCCAGGCCATCGCGCACGCGCTCGACAAGCAGGCGATCATCGACGGCGCCATGTTCGGCATGGGCGTGCCGATCGGCTCCCACTTCGCGCCGCATCACCCGGCTTACGTGGACCTGACCGGCACCTATCCGCATGACATCGCGGCGGCGAAGAAGCTGCTGGCCGAGGCGGGCTTCCCGGACGGGTTCAAGGCGACGCTGAAGCTGCCGCCGCCCTCCTACGCCCGCCGCGGCGGCGAGATCGTGGCCGCGCAGCTGCGCGAGATCGGCATCGAGCTGGAGATCCAGAACGTCGAATGGGGCCAGTGGCTCGAGCAGGCGTTCAAGGGCAAGGATTACGACCTGACCATCGTGTCCCACACCGAGCCGATGGATATCGGGATCTACGCCAATCCCGACTATTACTTCCAGTACGACAACCCCGAGCTGCAGGCGCTGATGAAGAAGATCAACGCCACCATCGACCCGGGCGTGCGCAACGCGCTGCTGGCCAAGGCGCAGCAGATCGTGGCCGAGGACGCGGTGAACGGGTTCCTGTTCCAGCTCGAGATCGCGGATATCTGGCCCGCCAAGCTGGAAGGCTGGCCCACCGGCGCCACGGTGCAGTCGCTGAACCTGACCGAGGCCAAGTGGAAATGAGCCGACGGGGGGCGGGCCGCCGCGCCCGCCCCCGCCTGCGCCCGGAGTAACCGGCGAGGATGACGCGAAGATGCTCCCCCTGATCCTGCCCGTCCTGGGCCTCGCGCTGCTGTGGCTCATGGTCGACGCGCATCTGCGCGACCGGATGCGCGGGGCGCGCGTGGAAGCCGCCGCGCCCGACGCGCAGGCCGAGGCCGACCCGGCGCTTCTGCGCCCCGGCCTCGGCATCCTGCACCCCACCGGCGCGCGGCTGCGGCTGGGCCTGGTCGCCACCTTCCTCGGCTCGGCCTCGCTGGCGCTGACCCTCTTCTCCATCCTTTCGCTGGACCCGCGTGCGCTGTTCATACCCCTGCTTCTGTGCGGGCCGATGGTCTATTTCTTCTTCGCGATCCGCAGCGCGCTGGAGCTGGTGATCGCCACCGAGCGCGGCGTGCTGCGCCACCGCGGCTGGATCTCCAACTGGAAAAGCTGGGACAGGCTCGAACGGGTGGATTTCCATGACGGCAAGCTGTTGCTGACCTTCGACGACGGGTTCCTGTCGGTCGGGCGCAACATGTCCGGGCGCGGCTGGCTGGCCTTCGCCGCGCGCGAACGGCTGGCGGCGCGCATGTCCGCGCCCACGCCCGAAGCCGAGGAGGCGTCATGATCCGCCTCGCCCTCGCCGCCATCATCCTGCTGGCCGTCTTCCTGCTGGCGCGCAACCTGATCGGCGCCGTGCGCGACCGCGAGACGGCGCGCGAAAAGGCCTGGGACGCGCCGCTGGTCGAGGGCGGCGTGGCCGTGCTGTCCGCCCCGCCGCGGGCCTGGGCCTGGTGGGGGGGCCTCGCGTTCCTCGCCGGGCTCGCCAACCTGACGCTGATCGACCGCTGGCTGGCGGGCGAGGGGCTGGCCGACACCTGGATGCACGTGATCCTGACCGCGATCCTCGCCGTCGTCGCCATCCGGCGCTTCCTCCAGCTGTCGCTGAAGGTCACGGTGACCGCCGACACCATCACCGCGGGCGGGTTCTGGGGGGTCAGCTGGTCCTTCCCGCTGTCCGAACTGCACGGGGTGGGCGAGACGCGCCAGACGGTGATCCTCGATTTCGGCGGCGGCAAGACGCTGCCGGTGCCGCCCTGGCTCGAGGGACGGTTCTGGCTCGGCCGCCAGCTGCGCCGCGACGTGCTGGGCAAGCGAGACGGAGGGGCTTCGGCCGAATGATCTTCCACCTGTTTCGCCGCGTCCTGGCGCTGGGGCTGACCCTTGTCGCCGCCACGGTCGTGATCTTCGTGATGGTCGAGATCGTGCCCGGCGACGCCGCCGCGGTGATGATGGGGACCGAGGCGACCGAGGAATCGCTGGCCGCGGTGCGCGCGGAACTGGGCCTCGACGGCCCGCCGGTGCAGCGGTATCTCGCCTGGATCGGCGGGATGCTGGAGGGGGATTTCGGCACCTCCTACACCTACCGCACGCCGGTGCGGGACCTGATCGGCGACCGGGTGTGGGTCTCCGGCCCGCTGGCGCTGATGTCGCTGGCGCTGTCCACGGCCATCGCCATCCCGGCGGGGATCTTCGCCGCCTCGCGCCGCGGGCGGCCCGCCGACCTCGCCGTCACCGCGGCCACGCAGGTGGGCGTGGCGATCCCCAACTTCTGGTTCGCGATGCTGCTGGTGATCGTCTTCGCGGTGGAGCTGAAGATCGTCTCGGCCGGGGGGTTCCCGGGCTGGGATGCAGGCTTCGCGCCCGCGCTGGGATCGCTGGCGCTGCCCGCCGCCGCGCTGGCGCTGCCGCAGGCGGCGATCCTGACGCGGGTGATGCGCTCGGCGCTGCTCGACACCCTGACCGAGGATTACATCCGCACCGCCCGCGCCAAGGGGCTGAGCCAGCGCCAGGCGATCCGCCGCCACGGGGTGCGCAACGCGCTGATCCCGGTGCTGACGATCATCGGGATGCAGTTCAGCTTCCTCCTCGCCGGCGCGATCATCATCGAGAACGTGTTCTTCCTGCCCGGCCTCGGCCAGCTGGTGTTCCAGGGCATCGTGCAGCGCGACCTGATCGTGGTGAAATCGGTCACCGTGCTGCTGGTCTTCGCCGTGGTGCTGGTGACGCTGGCGGTGGACCTCGCCTATGCCGCGGTGGACCCGCGGCTGCGGAGGCGCGCATGAAGGCGTCCCCTTCCCTGGTCGTCGGCGGCGTGCTGACGCTGCTGTTCTTCGGGCTGGCCGCGGCCTCGCTGGTCTGGACGCCCTATGACGTGACCAAGCTGGTGATCTCCATGCGCCTGCGGGCGCCGGGGGCCGAGCATTTCTTCGGCACCGACCATTTCGGGCGCGACGTGTTCTCGATGGTGATGGTCGGGGCGCAGACCTCGATCCTGGTGGCCGTGGTGGCGGTGGGGATCGGGGCGGTGTTCGGCGTCCCGCTCGGGCTGCTCGCCGCCGCCCGCCGCGGGGGGCTGTGGGATGAAGCCGTGATGCGGTTCAACGACCTGGTCTTCGCCTTCCCGGCGCTGCTTCTGGCGGTGCTGATCACCGCCGTGTTCGGCCCCGGCGCGGTCAATGCGATCATCGCCATCGGAGTGTTCAACATCCCCGTCTTCGCCCGCCTGACCCGCGGCGCGGCGCTGACCCTCTGGACGCGGGAGTTCATCATGGCCGCGCGCGTGTCCGGCAAATCCGCCGCCCGGATCAGCGTGGAGCACATCCTGCCCAACGCCGCCTCGCTGCTGATCGTGCAGGGGACGATCCAGTTCTCGCTCGCGATCCTCGCCGAGGCGGGGCTGTCCTATGTCGGCCTCGGGGCGCAGCCGCCGACGCCGTCGTGGGGCCGGATGCTGGCCGAGGCCCAGACCATGATCTACGTCGCGCCCTGGTTCGCCATCTTCCCCGGCGTGTCGATCGTGCTCACCGTGCTCGGCCTCAACCTGCTCGGCGACGGGCTGCGCGACGCGCTCGACCCCAGGATCAGGAGGGCGCGATGACGCTGGAGATCCGCAATCTCTCGCTCTCGATCCATGCCGCGCCGATCCTGCGCGACGTCTCGCTCTCGGTCGGCGCGGGCGAGGTGCTGGGCGTGGTGGGCGAGAGCGGCTCGGGCAAGTCCATGACCGCGCTGTCGGTGATGCAGCTTCTGCCCCGCGGGGCCTCTGCGACCGGCGAGATCCTGCTGGAGGGCGAGGACATCGCCCGGCGCGACGAGCCCGGCATGTGCCGCCTGCGCGGGGACCGCATCGGCATGGTGTTCCAGGAGCCGATGACCGCGCTCAACCCGCTCAAGACCATCGGCGCGCAGGTGGAGGAGGTGATCGCCCGCCACCGCCCCGGCGCCGATGCGGCCCCGCTGGCCGCCGAGGCGCTGACCCGCGCCGGCCTGCCGCCCGAGCAGTTCCCCATGTCGCGCTATCCGCATGACCTGTCGGGCGGCCAGCGGCAGCGGGTGGTGATCGCCATCGCCACCGCCCTGCGCCCGCGCCTGATCATCGCGGACGAACCTACCACCGCGCTGGACGTGACCACCCAGGCGAAGATCCTCGACCTGCTGAAACGGCTGGCGGCCGAGGACGGCGCGGCGCTGATCCTGATCACCCATGACCTCGCCGTCGCGGCGCAGATGTGCGACCGGATCGCGATCATGAAGGACGGCGAGCTGGTCGAGGAAGGCGAGACCGCCGCCCTGTTCCGCGCCATGTCCCACCCCTACACCAAGGCGCTGTTCGCCGCCTCGGCGCACCAGCCCGCCCGCCATGGGCGCGCGCCGGGCCCGCCGGTGGTCGAGGTCGAGGACGCGCTGCGCACCCATCCCCTGCCACGCCGGTCGCTGTTTGCGAAACGCGCGCATTTCACCGCCGTGGACCGGGTCTCGCTGGCCGTGCGGCGGGGCGAGAATGTCGGGCTGGTGGGCGAATCCGGCTGCGGGAAATCCACGCTGGCGCGGGCCATCCTGGCGCTGGAGCCTTTGCAGGGCGGCGCGGTGCGGATCGGCGGCGAGGCCTTCGCCGCGAACGCCGCCCCCGCCCCGCTGCGGCGCAAGGTGCAGGCGGTGTTCCAGGACCCTTACGGCAGCTTCAACCCGCGCTGGAAGGTGGCCGACCTGGTGGCCGAGCCCTTCCACCTGCTGACCGACAAACCCTCCGCCAAGGACCGCCGCACCCGCGTCGAAGCGATGCTCGAGGCCGTGGGCCTGTCCGCCGCCGACGCCGCGCGTTACCCCCACGAATTCTCCGGCGGCCAGCGCCAGCGCATCGCCATCGCGCGCGCCCTGATCACCGAACCGGCGCTGGTGATCCTCGACGAGGCGGTCTCGGCCCTCGACGTCTCGGTGCGCGCGCGGATCCTCGACCTGCTCGCGGACCTTTCGGACCGGCTCGACGTCTCCTACCTCTTCATCAGCCACGACTTGCACGTGGTCCGCGCGGTGTGCGACCGGGTGATGGTGATGCAGGCCGGGAAGATCGTGGAGGAGGCCGGGACCGAGGCCCTGTTCCGCGCCCCCGCCCATCCCTACACCCGCGCGCTGCTTTCGGCCGCGCCGGACCTCAACGCCGCCCTCGCCGCGCGCGAGACCGCCCGCCCGACCGGAGCCTGATCCCATGTCCTTCCCCACCCTGCCCGTTGAGACCCGAGAGATCCTGATCGGCGGGCGCTGGCGCCGCTGCGGACGGATGATGGAGCTGTCGGACCCCTCGACCGGCCAGCCGCTGGCGCAGGTCCCGCGCGGCTCGGCGGAAGACATCGACGAGGCGGTCGAGGCCGCCCGCGCCGCGCAGCACGGCGCCTGGGGCATGGCCGACGCCACGGAACGCGGCCGGGTGCTGACCCGCATCGGCAAGCTGGTGCTGGAGGTCGAGGACGTGCTGGCGGAGCTCGAGGCCCGGGACGTCGGCAAGCCGCTGGCGCAGGCCCGGGCCGATGTGAAGGCGCTGGCGCGGTATCTCGAATTCTATGGCGGCGCCGCGGACAAGATCCATGGCGAGACGCTGCCCTTCCGCAATGGCTACACCGTCTACACCCTGCGCGAACCGCACGGGGTGACTGGGCATATCGTGCCCTGGAACTACCCGATGCAGATCATCGGGCGCTCCGTCGGCGCGGCCCTCGCCATGGGCAATTCCTGCGTGCTGAAACCGGCGGAGGAGGCCTGCCTGACGGCCATCGCCTTCGCCCGCATCGCCGAGGAGGCGGGGCTGCCCGCGGGCGCCCTGAACCTCGTCCCCGGCGTGGGCGAAGAAGCGGGCGCCGCCCTCTCGGCCCATCCCGGCGTGAACCACCTGAGCTTCACCGGCTCGGTCCCCACCGGGTCGCTGGTGCAGGCGGCGGCGGCGAAGAACGTGGTCCCGGTGACGCTGGAGCTCGGGGGCAAGTCCCCTCAGATCGTGTTCGCGGACGCCGATCTCGACGCCGCGCTGCCGCTGCTGGTGAAGGCCGGGATCCAGAACGCGGGCCAGACCTGTTCGGCCGCGTCGCGCATCCTCGTCCACGCCTCGCGCATGGGCGAGGTGCTGGACCGGATGGGCGCCGCCTATGCCGCCCTGCGCGTCGGCCCGGCGATGGCGGATCTCGAATGCGGGCCGCTGGTCTCGGCCCGGCAGAAGCACCTCGTGGACCGGCACCTCGCCCGCGCCAAGACGCTGGAGATCGCGGGCCAGGGCGAGATCGTCGCCGATGCGCCGAAGGAGGGGTGGTACGTCGCCCCGACCCTGCTGATCTGCCCCGACCCCCAGCATTCGCTGGCGCAGGAGGAGGTTTTCGGCCCGGTGCAGGTGGTGATCCCGTTCGAGACCGAGGAAGAGGCCGTCGCCATCGCCAACGGCACGGATTACGGCCTCGTGGCCGGGGTCTGGACCGAAAGCGGCGCGCGGCAGATGCGCATGGCCAAGGCGCTGCGGGCGGGACAGGTGTTCCTGAACGACTACGGCGCCGGCGGCGGCGTGGAGCTTCCCTTCGGCGGGGTCGGCAAGTCCGGCCACGGGCGCGAGAAGGGGTTCGAGGCGCTTTACGGGTTCTCGTCGCTGAAAACCGTCGCCGCGAAGCACGGCTGAGGGCGCGGGGCGGGCGGGGAGCGGCGGGGGGGGACTTACAGCTCCGCCGCGCCGCCCTTGCCCAGCCGCCAGCGCACGCCCTGCTTCGCGAGATCGGCGGAATTGGTCGTCTCGCGCACCTTCGTCGCCATGGCGTCGAGCTGCGCATCCGTGCGCTCGGGCAGATGGTGGTGGATCAGCACCTGCCCCGCCCCGGCCTCGGCGGCGAAGGCGAGGCCCCGCTGCCAGGTCGAATGCCCCCAGCCTTCATGCGCCGGGTACTCGGCGTCGTCATAAGCGCCGTCGAAGATCACCAGGTCCGCGCCCTCGGCCAGCGCCAGCGCGTTGGAATCGGCGGTCGGGTCGCCGTGCTCATGGTCGCCGATCACCGCGATGGACCAGCCCGCGCCCGCGATGCGGAAGCCCATGCAGCCGCCCGGGTGGTGCAGCGGCAGGGCGGTGACGCGGAAACCCGCCGCCTCGAACACCGCGCCGACCGGGAAGGTCGAGAACCGCGCGCCGCCGAAGGTCAGCGGCTCGATCGGGAAGAACGGGGGGGCGATCAGGCGGCGCATGTCCGCCTCGAACGCCTCCGGGTCGTCATAGAGGCCGCAGCGCAGCTCGATATCCGACCCGGCGCGGTAGAACGGGTCGAAGAAGGGCGCCCCCCAGACATGGTCGAGATGGAGGTGCGAGAGGAGCGCGACGGCCCGCGGCGCGACGCCGGCGGCCTCGCAGCGGGCGGTCATGGCGCGGCCGGCGTCGCGGGCGCCCGAGCCCATGTCGATCATCAGGCTCGGCGCATCCGGCGCGGCGCCCTCGGCGCGCAGCTCGAAGCACACCGTCTCGCCGCCCCAGCGACAGCGGCAGGCCCCGGCGGCGGGGGCCGAGCCGGAGGCGCCCCACACCGTCAGCACCGCGGCGGCGGGGAGCGGCGCGACCCGCTCCTCCATCCCCTCCCCGGCGCTGTCGGCGGCAGGATGCATCAGCTGTCGGCCTCGCTCTTCTCCGCCGCGTGGGCCTTGGAGCGCATGCGCGCCAGCTCGGCGGTGGTGCGCTCGAGACGCTGGGCGAGGCTGCGGCTCATCTCGATCGCCATCTCCGGGAATTCGCGCAGCAGGCGCAGCATCCCCTCGCGCTCGAAGCACAGGGTGCGCAGGTCGCCGCGCGCCTGCACCGAGGCGGTGCGGGGCGTTTCGCACAGCATCGCCATTTCGCCGAACACCTCCGAATCGCCGAGCTTGGCGACGACCGAGCTTTCGCCGCCGAATTCGACGATGACGTCGGCGGCGCCGTCGAGGATCAGGTAGGCGTTGTCCGACATGTCCCCCTGCTGAACCACGAACTCGCCGTCCCGGAAACTGCGGTCCTCGCCCATGAACGCGAGAAGACGCAACCGGGACGCATCGACCCCCTGGAACATCGGCGTGCGCTGCAGCGCTGCGACTTCCGCTTCAAATTTCATTCGGGCGCCCCCCAATAGGCCGTTGCCGCACTATCGACCGCGGCTTTCATTCCAGTCAACCTGAGAGAAGGCGTCGTATTCGCCTTCTTTCACACGTCCATCCTCGGGCGAGACCCAGATCACGTGGTCCGCGCCCTGCGCCGCCTCGGGCGTCGCGGCGGCGTAGATCAGCGCGCCGGGCCCGCCGACATCCTCGGACTGCCCCGCCAGCTCGGCCGCCAGCAGGCGGCGCATGCCCCGGTCGGCCGAGGATTCGCCGTCGGCGATCCCCTCGAGCGCCAGCGCCCCCGGCTGCTTCATCAGCGCCCGCGCCAGCGCGATGCGCCGCCGCTGCTGGGCGTTGAGCGACACGCCGTCATCGCCCACCTCGCGCTCCAGCCCCGCGCGCAGCACCGCCTTGCGCAGGCCGGTTTCCAGCACCAGCGTGTCGATGCGGCTCTTGAAGCTCGCCCAGGACCCGCGGCGCTCGGCCTTCACCGGGCCGAAGAACAGGTTCTCGGCCAGGGTGAAGCTCTCGATCCAGCGGTCGAACTCGAACCGCTCCAGCCGCGGATCGTTCTCGGCGAAGCGGCGCAGGCGGCGGCGCGCCTCCAGCAGCCGTTCCTTGCGGTCGTCGGTGCGCACCACCTTCAGGCGGAACCGGGACGAGGAATATTCGAACGCGATCTGCAGCATCCGCCCCTGGTCGCCGCGGGACAGCTTGCGCACGCCGCGCGCCTTCGCCTTGCGCACGATCAACTCGATATGGGGAATCTCGGATTTCGCGAAAAGACCGTAGCGCTTGACCAGGTCGGAATCCCCGGCGACGCCCTCGAACAACGAGATCAGGCTTTCGCACAGGTCGACGCCGATCTCGATCAGCGGGATCTTGGCCCCGGCCTGGTCCAGCGCGCGCTGCACGTCGCGGTCGGTGGCCAGCTGGTCCCAGCCGAATTCCGGGTCGGCGGGGCGGGCGAAGAACAGGTTCTCGGCGAGGTTGGCGTTGGGGACGTAGGAATCCTCGGCCCAGACGTCGATGAAATCCTCGCGCATCTCGCCGAGCTCCTCGCTCTCGGCGATGCGCTGGCGCAGTTCCAGCACCGCGTTGCGCAGCCCGTCCCAGCCGAGCCCGGCATGGCCCGCGGTGCGGCTGTCGAGGCCGAGCGCGTAGATGTCGTCCTCGATGCCGAGCTTCGACGCCAGCGACAGCATCCGCGCCTCGACCGCGTCGAGGCTGTCATACCCGGCCTCCTGCGCGTCGATCCACTCGTCGTTCATGTCGTCGTCGGGGGCGCCGGTGCGGCGCGCCTCGGCCCGGCGGGCGTCGGCCTCGGGGTCCGTCGCCTCCTCCACCGGGCGGTGCATCAGGCCCAGCAGCAGGTTGCGCCGCATCGACCCGGCATAGGCGCGGGCGTCCGCGCGCACGAGCACGGCGGAGCGGTAGAGGAGCGGGCGGCTCCCGGACCACTTGCCCTCGGGCAACTCGCGCATCCCCGCGAGGCTTTCGATCAGCCCGGCGCGCTGGCCGGAATCCTCGGCCACCACCGCGGTGACCTGCCCGCGCGGCGCGTGGCAGGAGACGGGGTGGAACACGCCGTCCACGTCGGCGTCCTTGAGCTGCGCGGCGTGATCGCCCACCGGCGCCTTCACCGGCAGCGGGCCGGCGGGGTCGTCCTCGGCGAACTGCTCCTGCACGTTGTCCCAGCGCGCGGACATGTCCGAGAAGTCCTGGTAGAAGCGCAGCAGCTCCTTCCACGGGTTGGCGAGGTCCTTGTAGGCGATCAGCACCGCGGTCAGCGCGCCGATGTCGAGGCGGCCCTCGATGACGAAATAGCCGCCGATCATGAAGATGAAGAAGGGCGTGAGGTGGTTCGCGACGTTGTTCACGAACTTGATCAGGAACTTCAGGATGAAGATCCGGCGGCGGATGACGTAGTTGTCATAGAGCTGCCGGGACACCACCGCCATGTGCCAGCGCCGGGTGCGCAGGGAGCGGATGTCGTCGGCGCCCTCGATGCTGTCGTTGATCTCCCGCGCCATGGCCCGGATGTTGGCCAGCCGCACCCGGATCATCGCCACGACCTTGGCCTGGAGCTTGGGGATCAGCCAGGCCTGCACCGGGTACAGCGCGAGCGCGGCGGCGCCGATCAGCGGGTTCTGCACCATGATGAAGGACAGGTAGACGAGGAACGAGCCGCCCTGGAGGATCGGGGTGGAGACGATCGCGCCGATGAAATCGCCGATCGGCGCCAGCTCGGCCGAGATGATCTGCACCAGCTCGCCGGTCGAGGTGCTGCGCAGCCGCGCCAGCGGGCGGGCCATGACGCGCTGGAACAGCTCGAACCGCGCGCGGCGCAGCATCCGCTCGCCGGTGATGCCGCGGCGCAGGTTGACGAAGAACTTCAGCCCGTTGTTGCAGGCGATGGTCAGCAGGTAGAGGCCGCAGAGCAGCATCAGGTAGGCGACCTGCTCGAACTCGAACCCGAAATATTCGCGCGGGAAGCCGGCGCCGTCGATGGCGTCGTTGATGATGACCTTGGGCAGCTCCAGCGACGCCCAGATCAGCGGGAAGGTGCACAGGGTCAGAACCAGCAGCGTCAGCTGATCGCCCTTGGAATGCTTCCAGGCGAATGTGGTCAGCTTTTCGGACATCGCCGCGCGCGTCCCCTTCACGTCTGGCCGACCCTCCCCCGGGGCCCGTCCCCCCGTGCGCCGCGCGCCGTGTCGGGGGAGCGACCATCTATCCACGAAGCGCCCCGATAGAAAAGGGCGCATTCATCGAATTATGGCCACCTTTTCGCCGCAACCAACGGGGCCGCTTCCCCCGCGGCGCCGCGCGGGTCGTTTCCCCTGCGGCGCCTCGCGCGGGTCCTTTCCCCTGCGGCGCCGCGCGCGGGTCCCCGGGGCGCGCCTAGTTCTTGGTGGACGCGCGCGGCTGGTCTAGGCTGCGGACCGATTGACCGTCCCGCCGCCCGCGCGCGGGCCCGCCTGACTGGAGCGACGATTTTGACCGAGGCCGAACAGGGGGCGTTGAAGCCCGGCGACATCCTCAATCACACCTTCCTCATCAAGTCGCTGCTCGGCGTCGGCGGCACGGGCGAGGTGTACCTGGCCGACAACCAGGCCCAGGGCTCGGAAGTCGCGATCAAGGTGCTCAAGCGCGAATTCGCGGCCGATGAACGCTTCGTGCAGTTCATGCAGCGCGAGGCGTCGGTGCTCGACAGCATCGTCGACCCCTCGGTGGTCCGGTATTACGGGCTGCAGAAGACGGCGGAGTTCGGCGGGCTGGTCTTCCTGGTGACCGAGTTCATCCGCGGCCCGTCGCTGGCCGACATGATGGAGAGCGGCCCGGTCCCCGCCGACGCGCTGGTCCACGTGGCCCGCCGCGCGGCCGAGGGGCTGCGCGCCGCCCATTCCCGCGGCGCGTTCCACCGGGACCTGTCGCCCGACAACATCCTGTTGCGCGACGGCGACCCGCAACAGGCGGTGCTGATCGATTTCGGCATCGCCAAGGACATCGACTCGGGCGGCAAGACCGTCGCCCAGGGCGGGTTCCTGGGGAAATACGAATACGCCCCCATCGACCAGATCCACGGCCAGGTCGACGCGCGCTCGGACATCTACTCGCTCGGGATGACCCTGCTCGCCGCCTTCCATGGCCGCCACCCGCGCTTCGACGGCTATGACGCGATGCTCAAGGCCAAGGCGAGCGTGCCGCCGCTGGACGCGGCGCCCGAGCCGCTGCGCGGGCTGATCGAGAAGATGGTCCAGCCCTCGCCCGCCGACCGGTTCCAGGGCGCGGAGGAGGTGCTGGCCGCCATCGCCGCCCCCGGCGCCGGGATGGACGCCCCCGCCCCCGCGGGCGACGCCGCGCCCCTGTTCGACGCGCCCGAATCCCAGCCCGGGATGCCGCGGACCGGCGCGGCCGCGCCGAAGAAGGGCGCGCCGGTGTCGAAGACGCAGGGCAAATCCGGCCCGAAGCCGAAACAGCCCGAGGAGTCGGGCGGCGCCGGCGGCGTGGTCGGCCTGGTCGCCGCCATCGCCGTTCTCTGCGCCATGGGCGGCGCGGCCTGGTATTTCACGAAAGGTCCCGACCTGCCGGTCGCCGCCCCCTACCGGGTGGTGGCCGAGGACCCGGGCGAGGGCCCCGGCACGGCCTCGGGCGACGCCCCGACCGAGGCGATCGCGGCCGAGCTGCGCGCCACCCTGTCGCGCGCCGTCGACGGCGGCCCGGCCGAGGTGCGCGTCGCCCTCGGGGTCCCGTCCGAGCAATGGCCGACCGCGGTCAGCCGCCTCGCCCGCGCGGCGGGCGAGCTGGACAGCTTCAAGCTGCAGGTCGCCGACACCCGCGCCCTGCTGACCGGCGAGGCGGCGGACGAGGCGGTGAAGGCCGAGGTCTCGCGCCTCGCCGCCGACGCCGCGCGGATCGCGGGGCTCAGCCTCGACGCCCGCATCACCGCGCCGGAAAAGCGCCTGACCGCGGCCGAGCTGGACGCCGCCGCCGAGGGCGTGGCCGATTGCGGCCCGCTCGCCTTCACCGGCGGCTCGGGCGCCGGGTTCGGGCCGCGCGACGCGGTGACGGTGACCGGCAAGATCTCCTCCGACACCCGCGCCGCCGCGCTGCGCCGGGCGCTGGAGGGCAAGGCGGACGGGCGCGAGCTGACGATGCAGCTCCAGGTGCTGAATGCGCCGATCTGCGCCTTCGAGGAGGTCCTGCCGCCCGAGCTCGACGGCGACGTGACGGTGCGGATGTCCTGGGGCGAGGACCCGCGCTTCCCGGGCCGGCGCACCGGGCCGAACCCGTCGGGGGTGTTCCTCGACGGCGAGAACCCGGTGATCGACATCGTGGTGCCCGCCGACATGCAGGGGCGGCTGCACGTCTACCAGGTCAACCCGCATGGCAAGGTCTACCACACCTTCCCGCCCCGCCAGGCGCCCGAGAACCGGCTGGAGCTGGTCCAGCCCATCGCCGTGGACGGCGAGCGGGTGATCCGGGTCCAGCACTCGGTGGCCGAGATCTGGGACGAGCCGGACGACACCCCGATGAAGGTGGGGATCGTGACCGAGCCGTTCGGCCTCGGGATGGTGCTGGCGGTGGTGACCGAGGGCGAGGCGATCTCCTCGGTCGTGCCGAACGAGGAATCGGTGGCCGCGGCGGTGCAGGACCTCGCCGCGGCGGTCGGCGCCTCGCCGCCCGGGTCGATGGTGACCGGGCGGATGCTGGTGGAGACGAAGCCCCGGTGACGCGGCCCCGGTGACGGCGCGGCGGTGAGCAAGCCACTGTGGCGCGGCCCCGGTGAGCAAGCCCCTGAGACGACGCTCCGGCGGCGGCGCCCCGGCCCGGCGGCCGGGGCGGCATCGGGCGCCGGGCCCGCCGTCAGGGGATCTGGTGCGTCGCCTGCCCCTGGTAGGTGACCGAGATCACGCCGCCCCAGATGCACATCAGCTTGGACGTGTTGTTGAGCGCGGGCATGAAGTTGATCAGCACGGTGGGCGACCCCGGGACCCATGGCGCGGGGGTGTTCGGCACGCAGGGCTGCGGCGTCAGCACCCCCATCGCCGCCGCGGTGGCCGCGGCCACCGCCGGGTTGGCGGGGGACGAGCAGACCCCGAAGGGCTTGATGTTGGTCATGGGCACGTGGTCCATGATGTTGCCCGCGTCCTGAAACGAGGACTGGACCATTTTGGGCGTCGCCTGGAACACCGACGGGGCGGCCCCGAAGGTGCATTGCAGCGTCGCCGTGGTGACGACCTGGTAGGGCATGTGCAAATTCCTCGGTTCTTCAATCGCGCCCGAAGGCTCCTCCTAACATAGGGGCGCGCCGCCGCGGCGGGGAGACCCTTTGACCCCGCGGCCGCCCCTGTGCTTTGAATACCCGCGTCTTGTCGGCTGAGAGGGGAGTCCCCGGTGCAGGTCACCATCACCGTTTCCGGCGCCGCCTCCTGCGCGGGCGGCAATATCCGCACCGTCGAGATCGGCGCCGCCCCCTTCGTGATCGGGCGGCGCGACGGCTGCCACCTCGTGATGCAGAACGACCCCACCATCTCGGGCGCCCATTGCGAGCTGCGCGAGGAAGGCGGGACGCTGGTGCTGACCGACCGGTCGACCAACGGCACCTATATCGGGGCCAAGACCAACAAGCTGGTGCCCGGACAGCCGACCTCGCTGCCCGACAGCGTGCGGATCCTGGTCGGCGACGCGGTGGTCGAGCTGAGCGCGGCCCGCGACGGGGCCGGCGACGCGTTCTCGGGGGCGGGGTTCGACGAGGAGCTGTTCAAATCCGGTCCCTCCGGCGGCGGCGACGCGGACGACCCGTTCGGCCTGGGGGGCGGCCTCGCGGGCGGGCCGGGGGGCGGCGGCGGGAACGACCCGTTCGGCGGCGGCGGCGACGCGCCCCTGTTCCCGGACGCGCCCAAACCCGCCGAACACGCCTGGGACCGCCACGCCCCGGCCACCCCCGACATGCATTTCAAGCCGGGCGCAGCGGCGCCCGGGCCCGGCCCCGCGGACCCGTTCGGCGGCGCCCCGTCCGGCGGCGCGGGAGGCGGCGACGATTTCTTCGGCAAGCCCGCCGCGCCCGCCCCCGACCCGTTCGGGGCCGCGAAACCCGCCGACCCGTTCGGCGGCGCCCCGGGCAAGCGCCCCGCCACCGGCGGGCTGCCCGATGACTGGATGTCCGGCATGGGCGGCGATGGCGGCGGCGGCGCGGGCAAGGACGCGGACGACCCGTTCGCCGGGCTCGACGACGCTTTCGCGGGCTTCGGCGGCGGCGCCCCGGCGCAGGAGCCGCCCGCGAAAGCCGAGACGCCCCCCGCGACCGACCCGTTCGGCGGCGCTCCGTTCGGCGGGGCCGAGGCGCCGAAACCGGCCGCCGACCCCGCGCCCGCAGCGCCGCCCCCCGCCGCGGACCCGTTCGGCGGGACCGACCCCTTCGCCGCCGCGCCCCAAGCGGACCCGGCCCCCGCGCCCGGGGCGACCCCCGCCCCCGCGCCGCCTCCGCCCGCCGAGGCCGCCGCGCCCGGCGCCCCTGCGCCCGCCGCCCCGGCCCCGGCCCCGGCCCCCGCCGCCGATGACGGGTCCGCCGCCGCCCTCGCCGCGCTGTTCGACGCCGTCGGCATGACGCCCCCCTCGGACGACCCCGAGGCCGCCCTTGCCTTCGCCGCCGAGATCGGCCGCCAGCACCGCGCCATGGCCGACGCCCTGCGCCGCCTGCTGCTGATGCGCCGCGACGCCAAGCTGGCCTTCGGCGTGCGCCAGACCCAGGTCGAGATGGGGATGAACCCGCTCAAGTGGGCCCCCGACGCGGGCGCCGCGGTCGAGGCGCTGCTGGGCAAGGACACCGGCAGCTTCAAGCGCGGCCAGAACGCCATCGACGACGCGGTCGAAAGCCTCGAGGCCCACCAGATGGCGATGATCGGCGCCGTGCGCGCGGGCCTCAAGGTCTCGGTCGCCGCCTTCGACCCGGCGGCGCTGGAAGGCAAGCTCGCCTCCAAGGGCCTCTCGGCCGTCGTCCCGCAGTTCCGCCGCGCCGAATTGTGGGAAAAATTCTGCGAAAACTACGCCCGCTTCGCCGAAGACGTGGACGAGGACATCCGCAGCGTGCTGGGGCGCGAGCTGGATCGTCTTTACGACGGGTCAGGCCGGTCTTGACCCGCGCCGCCCCGCGCGGCCCAATGGATTGATTGCTTCAGCCTTCTGCGCCCCTTCCGGGCGGATGGGGCGCAGAACACTGACGGCGACGCGCGGGGAGGCGCGCCGCGGCCGGGGCGCGCCCCGCCGGGACGCGCTCCGCCGCCGGAAAGACGCCGATGACATGGGGATTGGACATGGCGCTTGAGCGGCGGGTGATGTGGGTGGAGGGCATGTTCCTGCGCCATCACCATTTTCAGCAGCAGGACCGGCATTGGGAGGCCATGCTGCACGCCCGCGCCTCGGCGCTGCACCCGTTCCACTGGGGGCTGGCGACCGCGGAAATCGACGGCGCCGCGCTCGAGGCCGGGGCCTTCGCGCTGCGCAGCGCCTCGGGGACCATGCCCGACGGGCTGGCCTTCTCCTTCCCCGACCGCGATCCGCCGCCCCCGCGGCTCGAGATCGACCGCGACGCGATCAACCAGACCGTCTATCTGGTGGCGCCCGAGGCCCCGGCGGGCGGCCGCCTCGCCTCCGCCCCGCGCACCGGGGGCGGGCAGGTTTCCACCCGCTACGTGATCGAGGAGGCCGAGGCCTCCGACGCGCTGGACGAGGGCGCGCCGCCGGTGACGCTCCAGACCGGCGCGCTGAACCTGCGCTACGAGATCGGCGACAAGCCCCGCCCGGGCTTCGTCGCCATGCCGGTGGGCCGGGTGGCCGAGCGCGGCTCGGACCGCGGCGTCGCGCTGGTCCCCCGCTACATCCCCCCCCACACGCGGATGAGCGCCTCAAAGGCGCTGTCCGAAGCCGTGGAGGTCGTGGCCACCAAGCTCGAGGCCCGGGCCGCGGCGCTGGCGGGACAGTATTCACAAGTGGGCGGCTCGGGCGGCGCCGCGCTGCAGGAATTCATGCTCCTGCAGCTCGTGAACGCGAAGGGCTGCGCTTTCAACGCCCTGCGGGACGCCGCCCATCTGCACCCGGAGACGATCTTCCGGGAGATGGTCGAGCTGGCCGGGGCGCTGGCCACCTTCACCAATGACGAGACGCGCCGCCCCCCCGCCTTCCCGCGCTATGACCATGACGACCTGACGGCCACCTTCGCCCCGGTGCTCGAGGAACTGGACCGGTCGCTGGCCTATCTCGGCGTCCAGAAGGCGGTGCGCATCCCGCTCAAGCGCAACCAGTACAACATCGATTACGGGCCGATCAGCGACGACAGCCTGCTGCAGGGCGCGCAGTTCGTCATCTGCGCCCATGCCGCGATGGACAGCGAACAGTTCCGGGCCGAGTTCCCGCGCAACGTCTCCATCGCCTCGGTCAACGACATCAAGGCGGTGGTCACGGCGGCGGACAAGTCGGTGCGGATCCGCCCCCTCGCCCATCCGCCGCAGGAGCTGCCGCGCATGGCCGGGTGGCTCTACCTGGAGCTCGACACCTCGTCGGAGGCCTGGGGCGGGGTGCAGCGGGCGCGGACCATCGCCATCCACCACGCGGCGCGGTTCCCCGAGCTGCAGGTGCAGCTCTGGGCCATCCGCGACTGACGCGCGGGCCGGAGCGGACGGCGCGGCGGGGGGCGTGATTGACGCCGCGGACCCGCCGCACCGCAGGATTGAACACCACCCCGGAGACGGGGCGATTGATCAGCGCCCGCTCGCGGGCGATGCTTTCAGACCGGCCCCCCGGAGAACGGCGGCCCGGTCCGCGCCCGGCGCGATGCCGCGCGGGCGCGAGATGACGGGAGGCTTCGGCGCATGTCCGACAACGATCCCTTCGGCCTCGGCCCCTCGGGCGGCGGCGGCGGCGCGCAGCCCGGCGGCCCGCGCACGGTCGTGGCCCCCACCCCCGGCGGCGCGGCCCCGGGGGCTGGACAGGCCGGCCTCGGCGGCCCGTTCGGCGGCGGCGGCGGCGGTTTCGGCGACGCGTTCGGCGGCGGCGCGGCGGGCTATGGCGCGATGGACGAGGCCGCGGCCCGCCCCGGCGTGAACCCGCTGGTGGACGCCGCCGCGCCGATCCTGGAACTGGCCGTGTACCTGTCCCGGCAGATCGAGCCGATGGACCTCGCGGCGCTCCGCTCCCGCATCCTCGCGCTCATGTCCCGCTTCGGGCAGGAGGCGCAGGCCCTCGGGCAGCACCGGCAGGTGGTGGACATGGCCCGCTACGCGCTGTCGGCGACGCTGGACGACGTGATCATGTCCCGGCCCTGGGACAATGTCGCGCTGCAATGGGGCGCCAAGACCCTCGGGTCGGAACTGGAGGGCGAGGTCACCCCCGGCGACCGCTTCTTCCACAACCTCGAGCTGTGCCTGAACGAGCCGCGGGCCAAGGACCTCCTGGAGCTGAAATACATCTGCCTGTCGCTCGGGTTCAAAGGCCGCTACCGGCGCGCCGACGCCGCCAAGGCGCCGGAGCTGGAGGGGTTCCGCAAGCGCGCCTTCCAGCAGCTGTCGGCCTGGCGCGGCGGGCTGGCCGAGACGGTGGCCGACCACTGGCCCGGCGTGCCCGCCCCGCGCCGCCCGCTGCGCGACCTGGTTCCGCTCTGGCTCATCGCCGCGCTCTCGATCGGGCTGGCGGCGCTGGCCTTCGTCCTCGCCTTCACCTTCACCGGCGACCGCGGGGCGATGGCCGTCGCCTCGGTCAATTCCATGCCGCTGCAGGGCGAGACCGAGATCGTCCGCTACGATCCCCCCGCCGAGGAACCGGTCGAGATCCCCGCCCCCCCGCCCCCGGCGCGCGAGCAGGTGCAGTTCTTCCTGCAGCCCGAGATCGACGAGGGGCTGGTGCAGGTCTACGAGGATGGCGGGCTGCTCTATATCCGCATCGTCACCGAGCTGGCCGGGCGGGCGATGTTCGCCTCGGGCAAGGCAGTGGTGCAGGACGACCATTACCGCAACGTGCTGACCCGCGTCGCCGCCGCGCTGAACGACCAGCCGGGCGAGGTGATCGTGCAGGGGCATACCGACAGCATCCCCCCGAGCCGCGCCAACAAGTACCCGTCGAACTACCACCTGTCGGTGGCGCGGGCCGAGGCGGCGATGGGCGTGATGGCCGGCGCGCTGCAGGCCGCGGGCCGGATGACGGCCGAGGGGCTGGGCGACCAGAAGCCCATCGCCACCAACCAGACCCGCGAAGGGCGCGCCCGCAACCGGCGGGTCGAAATCGTGCTCGTGCAACGCTGAAGGCCCCGGGATTTCCATGCGCAAATACATTCTCAACCCGGTCTTCCTCGGCTTCGTCGCGGTGGCGATCCTGTCGGCCTCGATCTGGTTCGTCGGCGATCTTCTGTTCGAGGACCCGGGCTGGATCCGCCTCTCGGCCATCGGCGTCATCACCTTCATCTGGCTGGCGTATTCCGCCTGGTGGCTGCTGCGCATCCGCCGCGCCAACAAGAAGATGATGGAGAGCATGGCCGCCCAGGCCGACGCCTCGGGCGAGGCGATCTCGGCCGAGGAGCAGGCCCTGCGGACCAAGTTCCAGGAGGCGATGCGCGACCTCGGCCAGCTTCAGTTCAAGGGCCGCGGCGGCGCGAAATACGTCTACCAGCTGCCCTGGTACGTGTTCGTCGGCCCGCCCGGATCGGGCAAGACCACCGCGCTCAAGGCGCTCGAGAAGACCGGGATGCAGTTCCTGCGCGCCTCGGGCGACAAGATCGACATCGAGGGCATGGGCGGCACCCGCAACTGCAACTGGGTGTTCACCAACGAAGCCGTGTTCATCGACACCGCCGGGCGCTATGTGCAGCAGGGCTCGGACGCGAAGGTGGATTCCGCCGCCTGGGGCAACTTCCTGCGGATGCTGCGCAAGGCCCGCCCGCTGGAGCCGATCAACGGCGCCATCGTGGCCATCGGCCTCGGCGAGCTGGCCCAGGCCTCGGAGGCCGAGATCGACGCCCACGCGAAGGCCCTGCGCGCGCGCCTGGACGAGCTGGCGGATGAGCTGGGCGCCCGCCCGCCGGTCTACGTGATGTTCACCAAGGCCGACCTGATCGCGGGCTTCACCGAGTTCTTCCAGCCCCTGCGCGACAAGGGCCAGGACCAGGTCTGGGGCGTGACCTTCGACGCCGAGGACCCGAAGGACCCGGCGACCTCGGTCAAGACCGCCCTCGCCGCGGTCCCCGCGGAATACGACCTGCTGATCGAACGGCTGGGCGAGATCCAGTTCGCCCGCCTCGACGATGCGCAGGATCCGGGGATGCGCGCCCGCCTGTTCGGCTTCCCGGCCCAGTTCGCCACCATGAAGCCGGTGGTGACGCGGTTCCTCGAGCAGGCCTTCGCCACGGGCCTCGATGCGAAACCGGCGATGCTGCGCGGCTTCTACTTCACCTCCGCCACCCAGGAAGGGCAGCCGGTGGACCGGCTGCTGACCCGCATGGCCCGCGATTTCGGCCTCGGGCGGCAGATGGTCGGCATGTTCTCGGGCAAGCCGCGGGCCTATTTCCTCGGGGACCTGCTGCGCGAGGTGATCTTCCCCGAACAGGGCATGGTGCGCCGCCAGCTGCGCGGCCGCGGGGCCGGGCGGGCGGCGTTCAAGATCGCCGCCTCGCTGCTGCTGCTGGCCGTGCCCGCGGCGCTGGCCTTCATGCTGTGGTCGGTGGCCGAGCATGACCGCAAGGAGGCCGCGGCCTTCGCCGCCGCCATGGACGCCTACCGCGCCGAGATCCTGGCCGAGGGGCTGGGCGAGGTGCCGCGCGACGCGCCGGTCCCCGACCTGGTCGAGGGCGAGGCCGCCCCGCCGCCGCCCGTGGTCGCCGTGCCGGTGGCCGATCCGAACCTGGAGCGGGTGCTCGACCCGCTGCTGATCCTGCAGGAGGCCCGCGCGCGGCTGCATTCCCAGGAGGCCGCCGCGCCCTACTGGGGCATGGGGATCGACGAAATCTCGACCCTGCGCGCCCAGGCCGACGCCGCCTATATCCAGGCGCTGGACGATTTGTTCCGCACCCGCATCCTGTTCCGGCTCGAACAGCTGATGGATGCGCGGCTGGACGAGCCGGGGCTGCTCTATGAAGACCTGAAGACCTACCTGATGGTCGGCGGCCGGGCGAAGACCCATTTCGACCCGGTCTATGTGAAGGACTCGCTGGTCGAACAGTGGACGACCGATCTCGGCGTCACCTCGCCGGTGGTGCCGGAACTGGTCTCGCATCTCGACCCCATGCTGGCGGCGATGACCGAGGGCAGGATCGGGGACCGCAGCCTGAACGACGAGGGGATCTCCCGCGCGCAGGGGGCGGTCAGCCAGATCAGCTTCGCAGAACGCGCCTGGGCGGGGCTGCGCCGGTCGCCCGAAGCGCGGGCGCTGGACCCGTGGAACCCGGCGGTGGAGGGCGGCAACCGCACCGACAACGTGTTCGTCCGGGCCTCGGGCGCGCCGCTTTCGGACCCGATCCCGGGCCTGTTCACCTATGAGGGCTTCTGGGGCTACATGATCGGCGCCGCGACCGAGGCCGCGGGGCTGGCCGAGGACGAGGCCTGGCTTCTGGCCGAGGACGCCGCGCGGCCCACCCGCTCCGAGGCCGGACAGATCCAGCGCGAGATCCTGGACCTCTATTACACCGAGTATGTCGAGCGCTGGGAGGGGATGCTGCGCGACCTGCGCATCGTCAATTTCCGCGATCTCGACCACGCCGAATCCGTGTTCCGCGACATCTCGGCGGCCGCCACGGTCAGCCCCTGGGTGCGCATCCTGGTCAGCGCCTCGCGGCAGACCGACCTGGCGGCGACCCCGGCCGAGGACAGCCCGTTCCTGTCCGAGGCGGCGAAGATGGCCATGCAGGGGCTGATGCACAAGTTCCAGCGCGGCGGCCGGCTGATCGAGGGGGCGGCCGCGCAGGCGGCGCAGAACACCCCCGGCCGCTTCGTGTCCGACACCTTCCGCGAGCTGCACGACTTCGTGCGCGACGGCGGCCCGTCGACCGAGGTGGACCGGGTGCGCAAATCGCTCAACGGCGTCTACCGGCGCCTCGGGGACATGAAGCAGAGCGCGGGCAAGCTGACGCTCCTGTCCTCGACCCCCGAGGGCAAGGACCTCTTGAACGACGTGCGCCGCGCGCCCGACAGCGTGCGCGAGCCGATCGTGGAGCTGTTCCGCCAGATCGAGACCCAGGGCGCGGCGGGGCTGAAGGCCGAGCTGAACGACATCTGGG
This sequence comes from Rhodovulum sp. DZ06, assembly GCF_050586345.1. Classification (NCBI taxonomy): domain Bacteria; kingdom Pseudomonadati; phylum Pseudomonadota; class Alphaproteobacteria; order Rhodobacterales; family Paracoccaceae; genus Rhodovulum; species Rhodovulum sp. DZ06. The sequence continues at coordinate 32,996 of NZ_JBOCEF010000025.1, read as the reverse complement.
CCGGGTCGGTCCTGCCCGAGTGCCGCGGGGCGCTCGAGGGGCGCTATCCCTTCGGCCGCGGCGCGGCGGTGGGGCTGATCGACCTGCAGGCGGTGCTCGGCCCGGGCGGGCGGCTCGACAGCTTCTTCCGGGACAACCTGACCCGCTTCGTCGACCAGACCCGCAGCCCGTGGCAGTGGACGGCGGAGGGGCGGCTGCTGGGCTTCTCGGTGCAGCCGCTGCAGTTCTTCGAGACGGTGCACAAGCTGCGCCGGGCCTATTTCCCCAACGGGCTTCCGGCCCCGCAGGTGAATATCGGCGTGCTGCCGAAGGCGTTCCCGGTGGGGTCGACCGCCGCGCGGGTGCAGATCGGCGGGCGGCTCGAGACCTTCGACGCGGCGCAGTTCCAGGGCCGGCAGCTGGCCTGGCCCGGCCCGCAGCCCGCCAACGGCGCGCTGGTCGCCATCGTCATGGGCGCGGGCGAGGGGGCCGAGGCCGAGCCGGGGACCGAGGCGGTGTTCTCGGAGGCCGGGGAGTGGGGCTTCTTCCGCATGCTCGACCGCGCCGCCGCGCCGCCGCGCCTGCTGGGCGCCGGGGACCGCGCGCGGGTGGAGTTCCGCATCCAGGGCTACCCGCTGCTGGTGGAGCTGTCGCTCGGGTCCTCGGTGAACCCGCTCTCGGTGGCGGATGAGCTGAAGGCCTTCCGCTGCCCGGGCTCCTTGCAGTGACGGGCCGGGGCCTTCTCGGGCGCCTCTTCGGGGGCGGCGACGCCCCCGCGGGGGGCCGGAAGGCCCATGGCGCGGCCCAGGGCGGGGAGGCGGCGCGGGCGCGCGGCAAGGCGCCGGGCGTGGCGCTGGCGCATGTCGGCTATTGCGGCAAGGCGCCCTCGGCCGGGGATTTCATCGCCCGCGGCCTGCCCCCGGCGGAACGGGAGCGGCTGGAGCGGTTCCTGGCGGATGGTTTGAAAGAGGCGCAGGCGGCGCCCGGCTTCGACGAGGGTTGGGCGGTGATGCCGGTCTGGCGCTTCGCGGCGCGGCCCGGGGCGCTGTGCGAAAGGCTGGCGGTGGGGGTGGTCTGCCCCTCGGTCGACCGGGTGGGACGGCGGTTTCCCCTCTGCCTCCTGGCGCTGGGAGAGGCGGGCGAGGATGCCGATCCCGACGCGCTGCTGGTCGCGGCGGCGCCATTCCTTGCATCCGCCGAGGCGGCGGCGATCCGGGCGCTGGACGCCGGGTTCCCGCCCGAGGCCGCCTTCGCCGAGGTGATGGCGGTGCGCCGCCTTCCGGCGCCGAACCCGGTGCAGGCCGGCGGCGCGGCCTCGGTCTGGGAGACGGGCGGCGGGCGCTATGGCGCGGCGGCGCGGGTCCCGGCGATGGGCGCGCCCTCGGCCCGCGCGGTGGCCGCGGCGATGATCGCCTCGGGGCGCGACGTCGCCGCCGGGCGCGACGCGGCGCTGGCGGCGGAGGCCGCGGAGGCGCCCCCGGAACCGCCCGCGCCCCCGGTGGAAGAGGGCGGCGCGGCCCGGCCCGAGACGGCGCCGGTGGAGACCGCCCCCGGGGCGCGGGACGCCGCGCCGACGGACGGCGCGGCGGCATCGACGGCGCAGGCCCCCTCCCCGCCGCCCGACGGCCCGCCGCTGTTCGCCGACGCGCCCGCCGCGGCGGATGACGCCCCATTGTTCCCCGAACCTGCCGCCCCGCCGCAGGACGCGCCGCTGTTCCCGGAGGCGCCCCTCGGCGCCCCGGAGGAGCCCCCGCTGTTCCACCGCGGCCCCGCCGCAGAGGCCGCGCCGCCGCTGTTCCCGGGCCTCGACGCCGCCCCGCCGCGTGAGGACGCCGCCGCCGACGCCGCTCCGGACGCCGCTTCCGCGGCCGACCCGCAGAAGGAGGGCCGCCCATGAGCTTCACCGGCGAGACCGCCCCGCAGACCATGCAGCCGCTCAGCCCCCGCGCGGGCGGGCGCACCGACCAGGGCCCGGTGCGCGACCACAACGAGGACGCGCTCGCCCTCAACCCCGCCGCGCAGATGTGGGCGGTGGCCGACGGGATGGGCGGGCACAGCCGCGGCGACTACGCCTCGGCCGCGCTGAAGACGGCGGTGGAGGAGGCGCCCGCCCTGCCCTCGCCCCGCGACCAGTTGCAGGACCTGATCGCCCGGGTCGGCGCCGTCAATGCGCGGCTGCGGGCCGAGGCGGCGGCGGACGGGACCGGGGCCATCGGCTCGACCCTCGTGGCGCTCCTGTCCGCGGGGCCGCACGGCCTCTTCGCCTGGATCGGCGACAGCCGCGGCTACCTGATGCGCGCCGGGCGGATGTCCCAGGTCACCCGGGATCATTCCGTGGTGCAGGCGCTGGTGGACAGCGGCCAGCTGGACGCGGACAAGGCCGAAAGCCACCCCCACGCCCATGTCCTGACCCGCGCCGTGGGCGCCGCGGACACGGCCGAGTTCGATTTCCAGCAGGTGGAGCTTCAGCGCGGCGACCGGGCGCTGCTGTGCTCGGACGGGCTGACGCGCACCCTGCCCGAGTCGCGCATCGCGGGTCTTCTGGCCGGGGCCGACGATCCGCAGGCCGCCGCCGACGCGCTGGTCCGGGCGGCGCTGGAGGCCACCGCGCAGGACAACGTCACCGCGCTGGTGGTGGAGTTCTACTGAGCCGCGCGGGGGGGGCCGCGCCGCTGTCTGCCGCCGGGCAAGCTCACGCCACCGGATCACGCGCCCTCACGCCCGCGTGATATGCTCGTAATTGCATATTAGCAGATTCACACCTATCAAGAAGTCCTCGAAGCGGCGCAGGTCGCGGGATGTAAAATTCCCGGCGGCCCGCGTCACGCCCCAGGCTTCAGAAGGTGCAACCCATGAAAGCGCGTAACGGTTTCGGCCGCAAACAGAACAACACGTCCACGCTTGACCAGGACGATCTCGACACCCTTCTCTTCATGATCGAGGAAGAGAAGATGGCCGGCGACATCTACGATGCGCTCTACGACCAGACCGGCCTCAATGTCTTCGCCAACATCGCGGCGTCCGAGGATCAGCACATGGACGTCCTCCTCGCCCAGGCGGAAAAGCTGGGGCTGACGCTGGACGCGATCCTGGCCGCCCCCGAGGGCGAGTACGTGAACCCCGAGATCCAGGCGATGTATGACGACCTGATGGCCCAGGCCTCGACCTCGACCGAGGCGGCGCTGAACGTCGGCGTGTTCATCGAGGAGACCGACATCATCGACCTCGCCGAAGCCTCGGCCGAGGTCGAGGGCACGCAGCTCGCCACCATCTACGACAACCTGCTCGCGGGCTCCGAGAACCACCTCGCGGCGTTCGAATCGCTTCTCGCCTGATCCTTCCCCTCACACCCCGGATCAGACGAAAACGGGCGGGACCGAAAGGCCCCGCCCGAACTGCATTCCACGCCCTGCCGGCGCGTCAGACCTCGCCGACGTAGATCTCGCGCTTGCCGACCTTGTTGGGGGGGCCGACGACGCCCTGCTCCTCCATCTGGTCGACGAGGCGCGCGGCCTTCTGGTAGCCGACCGACAGCCGCCGCTGGATGTAGGAGGTGGAGCACTTGCGTTCGCGCGCCACGATGGCGACGGCCTGGTCGTAGAGCTCCTCGTCCGAGCCGCCGGGGCCGCCATTGCCGCCCGAGCCCGCAAGGCCCAGCACCGCGTCGAGATCGGCCTCCTTCTCGGACTCCACGCCCTCGGTGACGCCGGAGACGTAATCCGGCTGGCCCTGGGCGCGCAGGTGGTTGACCACCTCTTCGACCTCTTCATCCGAGACGAACGGCCCGTGGACGCGGGTGATGCGCCCGCCGCCGGCCATGTAGAGCATGTCGCCCATGCCCAGCAGCTGCTCGGCGCCCTGCTCGCCCAGGATGGTGCGCGAATCGATCTTCGAGGTGACCTGGAACGAGATCCGGGTGGGGAAGTTGGCCTTGATCGTGCCGGTGATGACGTCGACCGAGGGGCGCTGGGTGGCCATGATCAGGTGGATGCCCGAGGCGCGCGCCATCTGCGCGAGGCGCTGGATGCAGGCCTCGATCTCCTTGCCCGCGACCATCATCAGGTCCGCCATCTCGTCGACGATCACGACGATGAAGGGCAGCTCCTCCGGCTCGAACTCCTGCGTCTCGAAGATCGGCTCGCCGGTGTCCTCGTGGAAGCCGGTCTGGACGGTGCGGCTGAAGCTCTCGCCCCGTTTCAGGGCGTCGCGCACGCGGGCGTTGTAGCCCTCGATGTTGCGCACGCCCATCTGGGACATCTTCTTGTAGCGGTCCTCCATCTCGGCCACCGTCCACTTGAGGGCGACGACGGCCTTCTTGGGGTCGGTGACGACGGGGGACAGAAGATGGGGGATGCCGTCATAGACGGACAGCTCCAGCATCTTCGGGTCGATCATGATCAGGCGGCAATCCTTGGGCGTGAGCCGGTAGAGCAGCGACAGGATCATGGTGTTGATCGCCACCGACTTGCCCGACCCGGTGGTGCCGGCGATCAAGAGGTGGGGCATCTTGGCGAGGTTGGTGATGACCGACTCGCCGCCGATATCCTTGCCCAGCGCCAGGAGCAGCCGGTCGCGGGCGTCGCCGAAGGCGCGCGATTCGACCAGTTCGCGGAACAGGACCTTCTCGCGGTGATCATTGGGCAGCTCGATGCCGATGATCGACCGGCCCGGGACGGTGGAGACGCGGGCGGCGAGCGCGGACATGGAGCGGGCGATGTCGTCGGCCAGCGAAATGACGCGGGACGCCTTCAGGCCCGGGGCCGGTTCGAGTTCATACATCGTGACGACCGGGCCGGGGCGCACCGAAACGATCTCTCCGCGGATCCCGTAATCGTCGAGCACGGCTTCGAGCAGGCGCGCGTTCTCCTCCAGCGCCTCGTCCGAGACGCCGCGGCGCTCCACCTCCCGCGGATCGGCGAGCAGCGAGATCGGGGGCAGCGCGTGCTCCTCGGCCGCCTCGGCCCCGCCGCCGAGGGCGAGGCCGGGCTGGCGCTCGGCCTGGGCCCGGGACGACAGCTGCTGCGGACGGCGGGCGGATTGCGAGACGACGACGCGCGGGGCGTCGCGGTCCTCGTCGGGCGACTCCTCGCCCGCGTCCCAATCCTGCGCCTCGTCCGGGACCATCTCGGCCTCGGCCTCCTCCGGCTCGGCGCGATCACGGGCGCCAAGCCCGCCGCCGAGGGCCGAGAGGCGGGCGACCATGCCGCGCTCTTCCTCCAGCTCCTCCGCCTCGGGCGCCGGGCCCTTGCGGGTCGCGCCGGCGGTCAGCTCGGGGTCGCGGCGGCGCGATCCGACGGGTTCGGGCGCATCAAGCCGCGAGGAGCGCGGGCCCATCGCCTTGCGCGCCGCGGCGGCGCCCGCGCCCCCGGCCAGCGCCGCGACGGCGCGGGAGGTGCGGGCCAGGCCCCGGCCCATCCAGCCGAGGCCCGCGCGGGTCTCCGCCCCGTTCAGGCCCAGCGCGAGGCCCGAGGCGGTCAGCGCCAGCGCCCCGCCCCCCAGCGTCAACGCCAGCATGGCCTGGGTCAGCGGCAGCGGGATGATCGGCAGAAGCTCGGTCAGGATCGCGTCGCCAAGCCCGCCGCCGAGGCCCCAGGGGTGCTCCCACCCCGCGGGCGGCACGTTGGAGGACGCGAAGGCCGCCAGCAGCGGCAGCGCCACCGGCGCGCCGAGCCCGAGGCGCGACCAGATCCGCCCCTCGCCCCGGCGCAGCACCAGCCGCAGCCCCCAGGCGCCGAGCAGCGCGGGCACGGCCCATGCGGACAGCCCGAGGCCGCGCATCATCGGGTCGGCGATATGCGATCCGGGCGCGCCCAGCAGGTTCTGCGCCGCGGCGCCGGTCGCGTTCAGGAAGGACGGGTCATCGGGATGCCAGGACCACAGCAGCGCGCCGAACGCGCCCGCCCCCGCAATGCCGAGAATGCCCAGCGACTGCACGCCCAGCCTGCGCAGCGCCGCCGAGATGGCGGGCGGCAGGAAGCCGGGCCGGGGCGCGGCTGCGTCCTCCGGCTCCGGCTCCGGCGAGAACAGCTCTTCCGGCGCAGGTCGGCTGCGGGAGAAGCCCATGGATCGCGATCCCTCCTGTCCTTCGAACTCGAACGGCACGGGTCAGCCCTCCAGGCAGTTCCGAATGCGGGTCAGCCCCTCGCGGACGTCCTCCACCGAGGCGACCAGCGCCACGCGCAGGAAGCCCGCGCCGGGGTCTCCGGCGCCGAGGCCCGGCGTGACGGGGCGCGACAGGTAATGGCCGGGCAGCGCCCGCACCCCCGCCTCGCGCCACAGCTTCAGGGCCGTCGCCTCGCCGTCCTCGGCCGTGGTCCCGGTCTGAAGCCACAGGAAGAATCCGGCCTCGGGGGCGGTGTAATAGGGGGCGCCGCCGAGGATCTCGTCCGCGATGGCGTATTTCCGCTGGTAGAGCGCGCGGGAGGCGTCGACATGCGCCTCGTCCGCCCAGACCTGCGCCGAGGCGGCCTGGATCGGCCCCGGGATCGGCGCCCCCGAATAAGCCCGCAACCGCTTCATCGACGCGATGGCGCGCGGGCCGCCCGCGGCGAAGCCCGAGCGCAGGCCCGGCAGGTTGGAGCGTTTCGACAGCGAGTGGAAGATCACCACCCGCTCCGGGTCCGCGCCCATGTCCTGCGCCACGCGAAGGGCGCTGGTGGGGGCGGCGTCGCGCCAGATCTCGGAATAGCACTCATCGGCGAAGACGGTGAAATCGTGCTGTTCGGCCAGCGCGATCAGCTTGCGCCAATAGCCTTCGGTCGCCACCGCGCCCTGCGGGTTGGCGGGCGAGCAGAGGTAGAAGATCGCCGTACGGTCGAGGATCTCGGGCGTCAGCGCGTCGAGGTCCGGCAGGAAGCCGCTCTCCGGCCCGCAGGCGGTGAAGATCGGCTCGGCCCCCACGGTCAGGGTGGCGGCGACATAGCACTGGTAGAACGGGTTGGGCAGGATCACCGCCGGGCGCTTGCCGTTCTTCTGCTCGGGGCAGAGGGCGAGGCAGGCGTTGAACAGCCCCTCGCGCGTGCCGTTGAGGGGGAAGATATGGGCGTCGGGGTCGCGCCGGGCCTCCTCGACGCCGAAACGGCGGCCGATCCAGTCGCTGATGGCGCCGCGCAGCTCCGGCAGCCCCTCATTCGCCGGGTAGCGCGACCAGAGGGCGGCGGCATCGTCCAGCGCCTGCCCGAGGAAGGGCGGCGCGGCGTGTTTGGGTTCGCCCAGCGACATGGCGATGGGTTCGGCGCCCGGGCTGTGGACGTCAAGCAAGGCGCGCAGGCGCGGGAAGGCGTATTCCGGCAGGTCCTGGAACCGCTGGGGAAGCTGCATCGATCTGGCCTCGAAACGCGCCCGTCTATCGCGCGGGCGTCATTGGCGGAATGATACGCGCCGGGGGGCGGCGCGTCCAGTTCACGGACCCGGCCCCTGCCGTCGCGCACGGCCGCAGGGCAAGAATACCGCGCCTGATGTTATGAATTGGTTAAAGTTAACGCCAAATGAGGCCGATCCGGCGCGGCGCGGGGCCCCAAGCGCCCCCGCGGCGCCCCCGCCCGGTTCCCAACGCGCCCCGGACATGTCATGTGAAAGCCATGCCGCGGCGACGCCTTCGCCGTTGAATCGCCGCGATGGAGCGCCATTTGACCGTCATGAAACGCATCGCCGCCGCCATCGGCCTGACCGCCCTCGCCGCTTCCGCAGCCGCCCCCGCCGGGGCGCAGGACGCCCGCGACCTCGCCCGCATCTCGGCCTATCTGAACGGGCTGACCACCGCCGAAGGAGACTTCGTGCAGGTGGCGCCCGACGGCTCGGTCTCGGACGGGAAGTTCTACATCTCCCGCCCCGGGCGCATCCGCTTCGAATACACGCCGCCGAACCCCACGCTTGTGGTCGCGGACGGCGTCTGGGTGGTGGTGTTCGACCTGCGCGACTGCAGCCAGCAGACCGCGCCGCTGTCGGAAACCCCGCTGGACCTGCTGCTGAAGGAACGGGTGAACCTGCGGGCCGAAGGCGCCGTCACCGGGGTCGAGACCGCGGGCGGCCAGATGCGCGTCACCGCCGTCGACCCGGACCGCCCGGCGGAAGGCCAGATGACCATGGTGTTCTCGGAAAACCCGCTCGAGCTGCGGCAGTGGATCATCACCGACGGCCAGGGCCAGACCACCACCGTGGCCCTCTCCGAGGTCCGCCGCGGCGTGCAGATCAGCCCCGCCAAGTTCGCCCCCGCGGCGGTGAAGCTCGACGAGTGCAAGAACTGACGGGCTGAGCGCGCCCCTGTCCGAAGCGCCCCCGCGCGGGGCGGGGCCAGGGGGGAGACGCGCGGCAGCGCGGGGCGGGCGGGCCGCCGGCGCCCGGAGGGCGGCAGGCCCGACAGCCCCGCGCGCGACAAGACGAAGGGGGCGCAGCCGACCGGCCGCGCCCCCTTCTCATGCCCGGCAAGACGCCCGGCCCAATGCCCGGCGAGACGCCTCAGCGCCCCTTGAACACCGGCGCGCGCTTCTCCTTCATCGCCGCGACGCCCTCCTGCAGGTCCTCCGACGCCCAGCAGGCCGCGATCCGCGCCCGCGCCGCCTCGGCGTCGAGCTCCCGCCGCGACAGCTCGTCGATGGTCCGCTTCATTCCCTGCACCGCCATCGGCGCGAATCCCGCCGCCGTCTCGGCCAGCCCGCGCGCCACCGCGGCGACCTCGGCCTTCTCCACCAGCCGGTCGAGGAACCCGACCCGCTCCAGCCCCTCGGCGTCCAGCGTCTCGACCAGCAGGAACATCCGCCGCGCCACCTGGGCCCCGAGCTTGCGCACCGCCCGGTCGATCCCCGAGGGCTCGTAATGGATCCCCAGCCGCGCCGGCGGCACGAAGGCCTTCATCCCCGCGCCCCCGACCCGGAAATCGCAGCTCAGCGCGATCTCCACGCCGCCGCCATAAACGCCGCCGTTCAGCGAACAGACCGTCGGGGCCGGGAACGCCTCGAGCGCATCGCAGAACTGGGTCAGCGGGTTGGCGCCCGGCACGAAGGCCGCGCCGCCCCCCGCGCCGACATCCCCGAGGCTCGCGCCCGCGCAGAAGGTCTTCTCCCCCGCGCCGGTGACGATCAGCCCGCGCACCCCGGCGGCCTCGGCCTGCGCCAGCAGCGCCTTGCCGACCTCGAAATCCGCCAGCTCCAGCGAATTGTGCCGCTCCGGGCGGTTCAGCGTCAGGACGGCCACGCCGCCGGCATCTTCGGGCAGCTCCAGCAGGATCGCGGGATTGTCGCTCATCTCTCTCACTCCCCGAAGGTCACGAACACGGGCGCGTGGTCCGAGGGCTTCTCCCAGCCCCGGGCCTCGCGCAGGATCCGCGCGGACTGCGACCGCGCCGCCAGCCCGGGCGTGGCCCAGACATGATCCAGCCGCCGCCCCTTGTCCGCCGCGTCCCAGTCCCGCGCGCGATAGGACCACCAGGAGTACAGCTTGCCCTCGGGCAGGTGCTTGCGCACCACGTCCTCCCAGCCGCCGCGGGCGCGGGCCGCCTCGAACTTCTCCACCTCGATCGGGGTGTGAGAGACGACCTTCAAGAGCTGCTTGTGGGACCAGACGTCATCCTCGCCCGGCGCGATGTTCAGGTCCCCGACCAGCACCGCCTCGCCGTCCTGGCCTTCGAAATGCGCGGCCATCTGGTCGACGAATTTCAGCTTGTGATCGAATTTGGGGTTGGTGGCCACGTCGGGCTCGTCGCCGCCCGCGGGGACATAAAGGTTGTGCACCACCTCGCCTCCCGGCAGCCGCGCGGCCACGTGGCGGGCGTCGCCCTTGCCGACCCAGTCGACATGCTCCACCGGCTCCAGCGGGATCCGCGACAGGATCGCGACGCCGTTATAGCCTTTCTCTCCCCGCGCCTGGGCGTATTTCCACCCGAGCTGCTCGAAGATCGGGAACGGGATCTTGTCCACGGGCGACTTCGTTTCCTGCAGGCACAGCACGTCGGGCTTTTCCTCGCGCAGCAGGGCGGCGACGAGGTCGGCGCGCAGGCGGACCGAGTTGATGTTCCAGGTGCAGATGGTGAAGGCCATGGACGGGTCCCGTGACGAAGAAGGCGCTGCGGCGCGAAGGTCCCGGACCATGCCCCGCGGGGGGCGGGTTCTCAACCCCGGGCGCGCAGGGCGCAAGGGCGCGGCCCCGCCGACCGTCCGCCGCCGGGCGCACGCCCCCCGGCGCCGCGGCGCCCGCGGTTTTCCGCGCCGCAGCGTCGCACGACGGCCCGCCGCCCTCGCGCGCGATGGGGGGAGTTGCTAATCCTTTGGGCGTTGAATCCATTTATCCAGCGACGCGCAACGCGGGCCGAAGCGCCGGACGCGGCGCGCCGCGCCATTCGCGAACGATAGCCAGCCCATGCCAGACGACGACACGCCGCCGAACGCCCCGCTTCCGCTCGTGGTCGCCCTCGAGGGCGGGCTGACCGGCGTGAACACGTTGCACGAAGCGGTCGCCGCCCGCCTGTCCGCCGCGCCGGCCGAGGCGCCGCGCCTGCTGGGCCTCGCCCGCTCCGGCCGCCTGCGCGCCGCGATGGCCGAGGACGCGCCCCTCGACCCCGCCGCCCTGCCGCTGCACGAGGAGGTCCTGGAGCGCCTGCGCGCCGCGCGGGCCGAGGGACGGGCCACCGCGCTGCTCGCCGCCGACGCCCGCCTCGGGGAGGCGGTGGCCGGGGCGCTCGGGCTGTTCGACGAGGTTCTGGCCCCCGAGACGCCCGACCCCGCCGCCGCCGCGGCGCTGCCCGGGGCGCGGTTCGGGGCGGGGGGCTATGTCTTCATCGGGCCCGCCGCCGACCGCGCGGCCTTCGCGGGCGCGGCCGAGGCGTCCACCGTCCGGGCCGCCCCCGCCGCGCGCAAGGCGGCCGAGGCGCTGGCGCCGGGGGCCGGGCACATCGCCCCCCGTCCCGGCGGCGCCGCGGCGCTCAAACCCTGGATCAAGGCGCTTCGGCCGCGGCAATGGGCCAAGAACGCGCTGATCTTCGCGCCGCTGCTGGCCGCCCACCAGGCGGCGGGGTTCGGCGCGGCGCTGGCGGCGTTCGTCGCGTTCTCGCTGCTCGCCTCCTCGGTCTATCTCGTGAACGACATGCTGGACCTGAAGGCGGACCGGGCGCACCCGCGCAAGCGCGCGCGGCCCTTCGCGGCGGGCGACGTGCCGATCGGCCCCGGCGCCGGGGTCGCGGCGGGGCTGGTCGCGGTCTCGATCCTGGTCGCGCTGCTGTTCACGCCGCTCGCCTTCCTCGGGGTGCTGGCGGCCTATTACGTGCTGACCTGGGCGTATTCGCTGACGCTCAAGCGCAAGCTGATCCTCGACATCTGGACGCTCTCGGCGCTCTACACCATCCGCATCGTGGCGGGGGCGGCGGCGACCGCGCTGCCGCTGTCGCCCTGGATGCTGGGCTTCTCGATCTTCCTGTTCCTGTCGCTGGCGGCCGTCAAACGCATGGCCGAGCTCGAGGACCAGATCAAGCGGGGGGTGGAGCAGACCGCGGGCCGCGCCTACCGGACCGACGACCTGCCGGTGGTGCGGGGCCTGGCGATGAGCACGGGGACCGCCTCGGTGCTCGCGCTCGCGCTCTACATCTCCTCGCCCGAGGCGCAGGCGCTCTATTCCTCGCCCACGCTGTTGTGGTTCGTCTGCGTGCTGATGCTCTACTGGGTGTCGCGCATGGTGATGGTGACCCATCGCGGGGACATGGACGACGACCCGGTCGTGTTCGCGATGAAGGACCGGGTGAGCCTGTCGGTCCTCGTGCTCTGCGCCCTCTCCTTCGTCGCGGCGGGCGCGCTGTGAGCGGCGCGGGTTCCGAGGCGGCGCCCGCCCAGGCGCAGATGTCGCTGGCGCGGCTGGCGACGCTCTACGCCGCGTTCGGCGTGGTGTCGACGATCGCCAACCTGGGGGCGCAGTGGGGTTCGCGGGCGGCCTGGTCGCCCGCGCCGGGGACGCTCGACCTCGCTTACTGGTTCGCGCTGGCGGTGGGCACCGGCGTGGGGCTGGTGGTGAAGTTCGTGCTCGACAAGTTCTTCATCTTCGACGACCGCGCGGCCGCGGGGGCGAAGCAGCACGGGACGCAGTTCGCCCTCTACACCGCCATGGGCATCGCCACGACGGTGATCTTCTGGGGCGCGCAATCGGCGGCCTTCGTGATCTGGGCGACGGACATGGCGGCCACGGTGGGCGGGGCCGTCGGCCTCGGCATCGGCTATGTCGTGAAATACCAGCTCGACAAGCGGTTCGTGTTCACCGCCGGGGCGCGCAAGGACGGCGCGGCATGACCGGCGTGCGGGAGATCTGGGGCTGGGGCCGCTGGCCGCGCCGCGCCTGCGCGGTGGCCCGGCCCGCCAGCCCCGACGCGGCGGCGCAGGCGGCGGCGCGGGGGCCGGAGCTGATCGCCCGCGGGCTCGGGCGGTCTTACGGGGCGCCGGCGATGAACCCGCGGCTGACGCTCGACATGACCGGCTGCGACCGGATCCTGGGGTTCGACCCGCAGACCGGCGCGGTGACGGCGGAAGCGGGGGTGAGCCTTGGCGATCTGATCGCGCATTTCCTGCCCCGCGGCTGGTTCCCCGCGGTGACGCCGGGGACCAAGTTCGTGACCCTCGGCGGCGCCATCGGCAGCGACGTGCATGGCAAGAACCACCACGACGCGGGCAGTTTCGGCGACCATGTCGACTGGTTCGACCTCGCGCTCGCCTCGGGCGAGGTGGCGCGCTGCTCGCGGACCGAGAATGCGGACCTGTTCAACGCCACCCTCGGGGGCATGGGCCTGACCGGGGTGATCCTGCGCGCGCAGGTCCGCCTGCGGGCGGTGGAGACCGGGTATTTCCGCCAGCGCACCGTCGTGGCGGGCAATCTCGACGCGGCCATCGCCGCGTTCGAGGACAATTACCACGTCCCCTATTCCGTCGCCTGGATCGACGTGCTGGCGCGCGGCGCGGCGCGGGGACGCTCGTTGATCTACCTCGCCGATCACGCGCGGGCGGCGGAGCTGCCGCGCCACCTGGGCGATCCGCTGGGCCCGCCGCGCAAGCGCCCGAAGACGGTGCCGATGGACGCCCCCAACGGCGCGCTCAACGGGCTGTCGGTGAAGGCGTTCAACAAGCTCTATTACGCCAAGGGGGCGAAGGCGCCGGAAACGGCCTTCGTCGACTGGGATACGTACATGTACCCGCTCGACAGCCTGCTGCACTGGAACCGCATCTATGGCCGCCGCGGCTTCGCGCAGTACCAGGCGGTGATCCCGCTCGCGACCGCGCGGGACGCGCTGGACGAACAGCTCGCCGCCATCGCCGGGGCGGGGATGGGCTCGTTCCTCGCGGTCCTCAAACGCATGGGGCCGGGGGCGCCGGAGCGGCCCTTCTCCTTTCCGATGGAGGGCTACACGCTGGCCCTCGACTTCCCGCTCTCCTCGGCCGCGCTGACGCTGATGGACCGGCTGGATGAAATCACGCTGGCGGCGGGGGGCCGCCTCTACCTCGCCAAGGATGCACGCATGACCCAGAGAACCTTCGAGCGCGGCTATCCCGAGGGCCGCGCCGCCTTCGACGCCCTGGCCCGCCGCGACGCCGCCGCGCCCCGGTTCCGGTCGATCCAGTCCGAGGGGCTGGGGCTGTGAGCGGGGCGAGCAACCCGAAGGGCGGGAACGGCGACCGCCCGGTGCTGGTGCTGGGCGCCAAGTCCGACATGGCGCGGGCCATCGCCCGGGCGCTGGCCGAACGCGGCCACCCGATCCAGCTCGCCGCCCGGAGCCCCGAGGACATCGCCCGCGACGCCGCGGACCTGACCGCGCGCTATGGCGTGCCCGCCACCTGCCACGCCTATGACGCCGAGGCCCCGGCCGAGGGCGAGGGCGGCGCGGCGGGGCTGCTGGCAGGTCTTCCCGCCGCCCCTTCCATCGCCATCTGCGCCGTCGGCTTCATGCCCGAGCAGGAGGAAAGCGCGAACGACCCCGCCCTCGGGCGCCGGGTGATCGCCGCCAACTTCACCGGCCCGGCCCAGGCGCTGGAGATGATCGCGGGCAGGATGCACGCGACCGGCCTGCCCTGCGCGGTGGTCGGCATCAGCTCGGTCGCCGGCGACCGGGGCCGGGCCAAGAACTACGTCTACGGCGCCGCCAAGGCGGGGTTCAGCGAATGGCTGTCGGGGATGCGCCAGAAATACGCCGCCTCGAAGGTGCAGGTGCTGACCGTGAAGCCCGGCTTCGTGAACACCGCGATGACCGCCGGGATGGACACCCCCGCGCCGCTGACCTCGCAGCCCGAGGACGTGGCGAAGGCGGTGCTCAAGGGCCTCGACGGCGGCAAGACGCTGGTGATGGACCCCAAGTGGCGGCTCATCATGGCGATCATCACCCACCTGCCCGAAAAGATCTTCATGAAGACCAAGTTCTGACGCGGGGCGCCCCCCCGCGCGCGCGCCGGCGCCGGACCGGCATGAAAAACGCCCGCTCCCCGGTCCGGGGGGCGGGCGTTTTTCATGCGCAAACCTGAAGCGAAAATCAGGCGGCGCCCGGCGGTAAGAGGGGGGGAAGCCGCCGGGCGCCGGTCCGGCATTGCGTCTCGCGCGAGGGGGGAGCGCGAGGGGTTCGACGAGGCCGAGGCATCGCCGCGCGACCGGACATAACCCCTATCTCGGCGCCCGTCCCCCGGCTTTCAACCCCCGCTCAGAGCGCGAGGCGGTAGCCTCCCGATTCCGTGACCAGCAGCGAGGCCTCGGACGGGTTCGGTTCGATCTTCTGCCGCAGCCGGTAGATATGCGTCTCCAGCGTGTGGGTGGTGACCCCGGCGTTGTAGCCCCAGACCTCGTGCAGCAGCGTGTCCCGCGGCACCACGCGGTCGTTCGCGCGGTAGAGGAACTTGAGGATGTTGGTCTCCTTCTCGGTCAGGCGGATCTTCCGCTCCGCCTCGTCCACCAGCATCTTCACCGCCGGGCGGAAGGAATAGGGCCCGACCGAGAACACCGCGTCCTCGGACTGCTCGTGCTGGCGCAGCTGGGCGCGGATGCGCGCGAGCAGGACCGGGAAGCGGAACGGCTTGGTGATGTAGTCGTTGGCGCCGCTGTCGAGGCCGAGGATCGCGTCGCTGTCCGACACGTGGCCGGTGAGCATCAGGATCGGGCACTTGACCCCCTGCTTGCGCATCAGGCGGCAGACCTCGCGCCCGTCCATGTCCGGCAGGCCCACGTCGAGGATCACCAGGTCGTAGATCTGCGCCTTGACCTTCTCCATGCCCTCGGCGCCCGTCTCGCCTTCGAACACGTCGTAGTCCTCGGTCATCAGAAGCTGTTCGGCCAGCGCCTCGCGCAGGTCCGGGTCGTCATCCACCAGCAGGATCTTCTTGAGGGCGGCCATCGTCTTTCTCCGTCGCAAACCCGTGTGCTGTGGTTCAGAAAGTGTGCAGCGGGGCCGATGGGAAGGGCGTGTTGCAATGCTTCACGCATGTGTCAGCCGGGCGCGGCGATTGTTTCAGCCCGGGCGCGCGGCCTATATGACGGGGACGAAGGCGCGCCGCCGGGCGCCGCCCTCTGCCGAGGAGACGGGGATTTGGCGCTGAGCCTGACGATCGAGGAGCTTGCCGCGCGCGCCCGCGCCGAGCTGCGGCTGGGCGCGGTGATCGCGCTGAGCCTGGACGGGGCGGGGGCGCTGGTCGCCTCGGCCGAGGCGGCGGGGGCCGAGCGGATGGCCGACATGCGCGCCGCCGCCGGGGCGCTGGACCTGGCGCTGACCGCGCGGCGGGCGGCGACGCTGAAGGCGGTGGCCTATGACGGCGACGTGGCGCGGATCGCGCTGGGGCCGGGGGACGGCACCGCGCTGGTGCGCAGCGCCGCGGACCCGGCCAGCGATCTCGAGACCCCGATGAAGGGCCCGTTCCGGTCCCGCCGCGGCGGCGATGCGGGGCTGCACCGCGCCGCGATCCGGCTGGCGAAACAGGCGCAGCTGCTGCCCGCCGCGCTGGTGGCGCCGCTGCCGGGCGGGGCCGAGGCCGCCCGGGCGCTGGCCGCGGCGCACGGGCTGACGGTGCTGGATGCCGGGCGGCTGCTCTCGGCCGAGGCGGAGGACCTGGTGATCGACCCCATCGCCCGCGCCCGGGTGCCGATTTCCGCCGCGCGGGGCACGCGGGTCCACGTGTTCCGCCCCCGCGACGGGTCCGAGGAGCATTACGCGGTGGAGATCGGCGATCCGCCCCGCGACGCGCCGGTTCTGGCGCGGCTGCACTCGGCCTGTTTCACCGGCGATGTGATCGGGTCGTTGAAATGCGATTGCGGCCCGCAGCTTCACGCCGCCCTCGGGCGGATGGGCGAGGAAGGGCGCGGCGTGCTCCTCTACCTCAACCAGGAGGGCCGCGGGATCGGGCTGGCCAACAAGATGCGGGCCTATTCGCTGCAGGACCAGGGGTTCGACACGGTCGAGGCCAACCACCGCATCGGCTTCGAGGATGACGAGCGCGATTTCCGCATCGGGGCCGAGATCCTGAAGCGGCTCGGCTTCTCCTCGGTGCGGCTGCTGACCAACAACCCGCGCAAGGTGGGGATGATGGAGGCGTCGGGCGTGAAGGTGGCGGAGCGCGTGCCGCTGGCGGTGGGCGAGAACCCGCTGAACGCGCGGTATCTCGCCACCAAGGCGGCCAAGAGCGGGCACTTGCTGTGATCCGCGCCCGCCCCCTGCCCCCGCCGCGGGGCCTCTCGGGCGGCGTCGCGGGCGGCCCTCCGGCGGGGCCCGGCGGCTGGATCCCGGCGGCGCGGGCGACGGACCTGGTGATCTCGCCCCGCGGGGCGCGGTTCCTGGGGCGGCGATTCCCCTGCGTGCTCGGCCGCGGCGGCTGCGTGCCGGGGGCGGCGAAGGCCGAGGGCGACGGGGCCACCCCGCTCTGCGTGACATATGCGCGACAGGTGTGGCGCCCGGCGTCGCGCCCCCCCGCGGGCGGGGCGCTGCCGGAGACGGCGATCGGCCCGGACCTCGGCTGGGGCGATGACCCGGCGCTGGGGGGGTATAACGGCCCGGTGCGGCTCTCGGCCCGCGGCGGGCGGGGGGCGGAGCGGATGCTGCGCCCGGACCGCCTCTACCGCCTTGTGGTGGAGACCGGCTGGAACGCCGACGCGCCGGTCCCCGGCCGGGGCAGCGCGATTTTCCTGCATGTGCGCAAGGGGTTGCTGAGCCCCACCGCGGGCTGCGCGGCGTTCGCGGAAGGCGACCTGCGCTGGATCCTCGCCCGCTGGACGCGCCGCAGCCGGATCTTCTTCCGGCCCTGAGCCGATGGCCCCCGCGCCGCCGGGCGCGACTCGTGCCGCGCGCCGCGGGCGCCCCGGTTCAGCCGCCGCGCGGCCCGACGCGGCGCCCGCAGCAGGGCCGCGCCCCGCGGTCATCCCCGTGAAACCCGGTCGCCCGCGCGGCCGCGTCGCCCCGGGCGCGCGTGGCCCCCGGCGCGCGGCTCAGCCGTAGTCGCGTTCCCCGAACACGCCCGAGCCGACCCGCACATGGGTGGCCCCGAGGCTGATCGCATCCTCGAAATCCGCGCTCATCCCCATGGACAGGCCCGCGATCCCGTTGCGCTCGGCGATCTTGCGCAGCAGCGCGAAATGCGGCGAGGGCGCCTCCTCCGCCGGGGGAATGCACATCAGCCCCGCGATCTGCAGGCCGTACTCGTCCCGGCAGGTCTCCAGGAACGCGTCGGCCTCGAGCGGGGGAACGCCCGCCTTCTGCGGCTCCTCGCCCGTGTTGACCTGGACGAACAGCGAAGGACAGGCGCCGCGGGCCTGGGCCTCGTCGGCGATCTTGCGGGCCAGCTTGTCCCGGTCGACGGTCTGGATGGCGTCGAACAGGTCGAACGCCTTCTTGACCTTGTTGGTCTGCAAGGGGCCGATCAGGTGCAGGACCACGCCGTCATAGCGGTCGCGCAGCGGCGTCCAGCGCTCCTCCGCCTCCTGCACGCGGTTCTCGCCGAACAGGCGGTGACCGGCGTCGAGCACGGCGGTCACCCTGTCCTCGGGCTGAACCTTGGACACGGCGATGAGCTGGGCGGAGCCGGGGGCGCGCCCGGCGCGGGCCTCGGCGGCGGCGATGCGGGTTGTGACGTCAGACAGCGACATGGCCGCGTTATACGGCGGCGCGGCGCGTCGGGAAAGCCGGACCGCGCGGCGCGGCGCGAAAACCGGCGCAAAGAAAAAGGGAGCGGGCCGAAGCCCGCTCCCCGATCTTGCACCGGTCGTCTGATCCGAAGATCAGAAGGACAGGCCCATGTAGAGCATCGCGGTGGTGCCGTCGGCGTCGGCGCCGCCGCCGTCAACGTTGGTGTGCTCGACACCCAGGGTGGTGGTCACGCCCGGCATCAGGGCGTAGGTGACCCAGCCGGCGAACTTGTCGGCGTCGGTGGTGGTGCCGCCGAGGTCGGAGAAGTGCGCCCAGCCCAGGCCAGCAGTCCAGGGGCCGGTGGAGTAGGCGGCGTTCACGACGTACTCGCTCTCGGCGTGGTTGCCGGCGAGGGAGTCTTCCATGCCTTCCTTGTAGAGGCCGCCCAGGGTGAACCCGGCGACTTCGACGCGGGCGCCGGCGGAGAAGCCGTCGTCGTCCAGGCCGGCGGCGGCGTCGTAGACGTCGTAGCCACCCGAAACCTGCACGGCGAAGCCTTCGCCTTCGAAGCGGTAGTTCACGCCGAGGGAGATGGCGTCGTCGTCGCCGAACACCGCGGTGTTGGAGTCACCGCCGGAGTCCGAGGACAGCGAGGGCAGGTAGGAGATCTGCGCCTGCAGGCCGGAGAACTCGGGGGTGTTGTAGTGGATGCCCACCTGGTCCGAGAAGCGGTTGTTGGTGGCGAACACGCCGCCGACCGGGTGCGACTCGTTGAACGCGTCGTAGTGGCCGATCTTCGCGCCCGGGGCGTACAGGACGCCGGTCGACAGGTTGTAGGAGGCGTGGTCGTCCGCGCCGATCTTGACCCAGCCGAACGGGCCGGAGATGCGGACCCAGTTCTCATCGATGGTGTCGCCGGTGGTGAAGGCTTCCAGCTCGACGCGGCCGTCGAAGGTCAGGCCGTTGTCCGAGGTGCCGCGGAACGAGAAGTGGATCTCGCCGTCGCGCATCACGCCCACGTCGTCCGACGAGGTGACGCCGTTGTCCATGGTGCTGTAGGCGACGCCGGCAAACATGTAGCCGGAGACGGAAGCGGTGAGCGGCTCGGCGGCGGAGGCGGCGCCGGCGACGCCGAGGGCGACCAGCGCGGTGGTCGCGAACAGAGCGTTTTTCATTGTGTCCCTCGCAGAGTTCGATGCGATGTATCCGAATGCCTTGCGAGGTCTTGCCTGCAAGGTCGAGGGCACATTCCCCGCAACACCCCGATCCGGTCAACACGATTCGACCGAGATGAATTTGCCCCTGCCCCCCCTGTGTCGGGGGCGCCACAAAATCGGCGTCATCAGGGCCCTGATCTGTTCTGCCCGCCCCGCGATCCGTTCACATTCGACGCGGACGAATGATTTGCAGCGGCCGGTTCGAGACGATACATGGCTGGAAAGCCGCGCGCGCAGGGACCCCGTCCAGCCCCCGCGCCGCCTGCCGCATGCGAGGGAGAAGGCGGAATGAAGAAGTTTTGGCAGATCGCCGCGCCGCTGGTTCTGCTGCTCGGGACCGCCGCCTGCGGCGACGTCGAGACCGGCGCCCCGCGCGAGGTCTACGACAAGGAAGAGGCCGACCTGACCCGCGACCGCAAGCGGAGCACGATCGGCGACCTGACCGCCGCCAACCGCATCACCCGGGGCGAACAGGGCGGGGTTCTGCTGGTCAACAAGCACCTGTGGCGCGCCACGCTCGACACCCTGTCCTTCATGCCCGCCGGGTCCACCGACCCGTTCTCGGGCGTGATCTCCACCGACTGGAGCACCAGCCCCGACGCCCCGAACGAGCGGATCAAGGTCGCCGCCTTCGTCACCGGGCTCGAGCTGGAGGCGCGCAGCCTGAAGGTCGCCGTCTACCGCGAGGTGCGCGCCGAGACCGGCGCCTGGGTTTCTGCCCCCGTCTCCGCCGCCGCGCCGCGCCGGCTCGAGGACCTGATCCTCACCCGCGCCCGCCAGATGCGGATCGACGCGCTGCAGGACGAGCAGGGCTGATCCAGCCCCCGATCCAGCCCCCGGCCCGAACACGCAGCCGCCGCCCCCCGGGGCGGCGGTTTCGCGTTCCGGCCCCCCGCGCCGCGCCCCGGCCGCGGCCCCATGGACCCCCGCGCCCCCCGCACGCGCATTGAAAAGCCCCGCCCGGCCTTCTAAAGACGGCTTGAACCGATACAAGCTGACGGCCGGGAGACCCCCATGGCGCGCTACGACCACCGCGAATCCGAACCGAAATGGCGCGAGGCCTGGGCCGAGGCCGGGGCCTTCACCGCCGAGGTGAACCCGGATCTTCCGAAGTACTACGTGCTCGAGATGTTCCCCTACCCGTCGGGGCGCATCCACATGGGACACGTGCGCAACTACACCATGGGCGACGTCGTCGCGCGCTACAAGAAATCGCGCGGCTTCAACGTCTTGCACCCCATGGGCTGGGACGCGTTCGGCCTGCCGGCCGAGAACGCGGCGGCCGAGCGCAAGACCCATCCGGGCAAGTGGACCTACGAGAATATCGAGACGATGAAGGGCCAGCTGAAGCTGCTGGGCCTGTCGCTCGACTGGTCCCGTGAATTCGCCACCTGCGACCCCGAGTATTACGCCCAGCAGCAGCGCATGTTCATCGACATGCTCGAGGCCGGGCTGGTCTACCGCAAGGCCTCGGTCGTCAACTGGGACCCGGTCGACATGACCGTGCTGGCGAACGAGCAGGTCGAGAACGGCCGCGGCTGGCGCTCCGGCGCGCTGGTGGAACGGCGCGAGCTGACGCAGTGGTTCTTCAAGATCTCGGACATGGCCGATGAGCTGCTGAGCGCCATCGACACGCTCGAGGACTGGCCCGACAAGGTGCGCCTGATGCAGCGCAACTGGATCGGCAAGTCCCGCGGCCTGCAGTTCAGCTTCGAGACCATCGGCGCGCCCGAGGGCTTCGAGACGCTCGACGTCTACACCACCCGCCCCGACACGCTGCTGGGCGCGGGCTTCGCCGCGATCTCTCCCGACCATCCGCTCTCCAGGCAGCTGGAGAAGGACAACCCCGAGCTCAAGGCCTTCAACGATGAGTGCCGCCGCTCCGGCACCTCGGAAGAAGCCCTTGAAAAGGCTGAGAAACGCGGTTTCGACACCGGCCTCAAGGTCAAGCACCCGCTGGACCCGAACTGGGAGCTGCCGGTCTGGGTCGCCAACTTCATCCTGATGGATTACGGCACCGGCGCCATCTTCGGCTGCCCCGCCCATGACCAGCGCGACCTCGATTTCAGCCGCAAATACGGCCTGCCGGTGAAAGACGTCTTCGTCCCCGCCGACAGCCCCGACTCGCGGGTCGAGAACGAGGCCTATGTCCCGCTGAAGACCGAGAAGGTCCAGTACATCAACGGTTGGCCCGAGAACGGCCTGATGACCGGCGAGCAGGGCGTGAACGCCGCCATCGACGCCGCCGAGGCCGCGGGCTTCGGAACCGGCGTCGAGAAATTCCGGCTTCGTGACTGGGGCGTGAGCCGCCAGCGCTACTGGGGCTGCCCGATTCCCGTGTTGCACTGCGACAACTGCGGTGTGGTTCCCGAGTCGCGCGACAACCTTCCGGTGCGCCTGCCCGAGGACGTCTCCTTCGACAAGCCGGGCAACCCGCTCGACCGTCACCCGACCTGGCGCGACGCCCCCTGCCCCAAATGCGGCGGCGCGGCGCGGCGCGAGACGGACACGATGGACACCTTCGTGGATTCGTCCTGGTACTTCGCGCGCTTCACCGCGCCGCGGGCCGAAACGCCGACGGACATGGACGCCGCCGACTACTGGATGAATGTCGACCAGTATATCGGCGGGGTGGAGCACGCGATCCTGCACCTGCTCTACAGCCGCTTCTTCGCCCGCGCGATGCAGAAGACCGGGCACCTGCCCGCCAAGGCGTCCGAGCCGTTCAACGCGCTGTTCACGCAAGGCATGGTCTGCCACCAGACCTTCTCGATCCCCGGGCCGGACGCCGAGGGCAAGAAGGAGTGGTACACCCCCGAGGAGGTCGAGGTCTCCGAGGGCGGCGCCACGCTGAAGGCGACCGGCGAAAAGGTCTTCGTCGGCCCGTCGATCAAGATGTCCAAGTCCAAGCGCAACGTCGTGGACCCCGAGGACATCATCGACCGCTACGGCGCCGACACCGCGCGCTGGTTCATCCTCTCCGACAGCCCGCCCGAGCGGGATGTGGAATGGACCGCCGCCGGGGCCGAGGCCGCGAGCCGGTTCCTGAACCGCCTCTGGCGCCTGTGGGATGAGAATTCCGCCGCGCTGGCCGCCCCCGAGGCCGGGGACAGCCCCGCCGCCGCCGCCCTGCGCCGCCAGACCCACAAGACCATCGAGGGCGTCACCCAGGACATCGAGGGCTTCACCTTCAACAAGGCCATCGCCCGGGTGCACGAGCTGGTCAACGCCGCGGGCAAGCTGGACCTCTCGCAGCCCGGCGCCGCCTTCGCCCTGCGCGAGTGCCTCGAGGTCATCTCCCGCATCACCGCGCCGATGATCCCGCACCTGGCCGAGGAGCTGCACGCCGCGATGGGCGGGACCGGCCTGGTGACCGGCGCCGCCTGGCCCGAGGCCGATCCGGCCCTGCTGGTCGAGGACAGCGTGACCCTGCCCGTGCAGGTCAACGGCAAGCGCCGGGCCGAGGTGACGGTGCCCAAGACCGCCACCAAGGAGGAGATCGAGGCCCTGGCCCTGGCCGAGCCGAACGTCGCCAAGTTCATCGACGGGACCCCGAAGAAGGTCATCGTCGTGCCCGGGCGGATCGTCAATGTCGTGGCGTGACCCCTCGCGCCGCGCGGCGCTGGCGCTGATCGCCGCCGCGGCCCTCGCGGGCTGCGGGTTCCAGCCGCTGCATGGCGGCGGCGGGGGCGACTCGCTCGACGGGCGGGTGCGGCTGGCGCTGCCCGACGGGCGGCTGGGCCACGCCATGCGCGACGTGCTGGAACGCCGCCTCGGCCTGCCCGGGCCGGGCGCCGACTGGGTGCTGACCGCCGGGCTCGACCTGTCGCGCGAAGGTCTCGCGATCACCGAGGACAGCGCCATCACCCGCTACGTGCTGCGCGCCGAGGCGCCCTGGGTGCTGGAAGGCCCCGGGGGCGAGACGCTCGAGGGCCGGGCGCGGGCGATGTCGGCCTATTCCGCCGACGGCTCGCTCTATGCCAGCCGCTCGGCCCGGCGCGACGCCGAGGCGCGGGTGGCGGCGGAACTGGCCGAGCGCATTTCGACCGAGGTGGCGGCGCGGCTCGCCACCGGCGGGATCCCGAAGGCGGCGCAGGCCGAGTGAGCACGGGGGCGCGGCGGGAATGGTGAAGTTCAACGGCCGCGACGCGCGGCTGCTGCCCGACCGCCCGGACCCGCGCTTCGCGGGGTACCTGTTCTATGGCGAGGACCAGGCCGAGGTCGCCGCCCGCCGCGACCGCTGCGCCGCGGCTCTCCTCGGCGGGGACGACATGGCGCTGGTGCGCATGGACGGGCAGGCGGCGCGGCGCGACCCGCCCGCGCTGGCCGATGCGCTGCGCGCCAGCGGCTTTTTCGGCGGCCGCCCCGTGGTGGCGATGGACCATGTCACCGACGGCGTGACCGCGGCGATCGAGGCGGCGGTCGAGGGGCTGTCCTCCTCGGAAGGCGTGCTGGTCTGCTCGGCCAAGGTGCTGCCCACCCGCTCCAAGCTGCGGGTCCTGTTCGAAAAATCCCCCCACCTCGCCTGCGCGCCGGTCTATGACGACCCGCCCGACGCGGGCGAGATCGCCGAGTTGCTGTCCCGCGCCGGCGCCCCCGCGGCGGACGAGGCGGGGATGGCCGAGCTTCTGACCGCGGCGCGCAGCCTCGACAGCGGCGGGTTCCGGCAGACCATCGACAAGCTCGGGCTCTACATGCTCGGCGATCCCGGGCCGGTGACGGCCGAGGCGGTGGAGGCCTGCGCGCCCCCCGCCAACGACGCGGACGCCGACGCGGCGGTGAACTGCGCCGCCGCGGGGGACGCGGCGGGGGTGGCGCGGATGACCGCGCGGCTGGCGGGCCAGGGCGTGGCGCCGACCGCGGTGGCCATCGCCGCCTCGCGCCGCTTCCGGCAGTTGCACCGCATGGCCACCGCCCGCGGCGGGCCGGATGCGGCGGCCAAGGCGATGCGCCCGCCGCTGCGCGGACCGCGCTACGACCTCGCCATGGGGCAGCTGCGCCGCTGGCCGGCGCCGCGGCTGGAACAGGCGATGACGACGCTGACCGAGCTGGAGCTGACCCTGCGCTCCTCGGCCCCCGCCCCGCAATGGGCGGTGCTGGAACGGGCGCTGGTGCGGGTGGCGATGATGGCCGGGCGCTGACGCGGGCCCTGCCGCGGCCCCCCGCCTTCTGGACGCGGCGGCGCGCGCGGGCTAGAGGGTCCGGCACGTTCCCAGTTCAGCGCCATACCGGAGCCCGCCCATGACCGCGCCGACCTTCGACCGTTCGATCAAGATCGCCCCGTCGATCCTCTCCGCCGATTTCGCCAATTTCGGCAAGGAATGCGAAGCCATCGAGGCCGAGGGCTGCGACTGGGTGCATGTCGACGTGATGGACGGGCATTTCGTGCCGAACATCACCTTCGGCCCGGCCACCTGCAAGGCGATCCGCCCGCATATCAAGGGCGTCATGGACGTCCACCTGATGATCGCGCCCTGCGACCAGTACCTGCCCGCCTTCGCCGAGGCCGGGGCCGACGTGCTGACCGTCCATGCCGAGGCGGGGCCGCATCTCGACCGCTCCTTGCAGCTGATCCGCGACCTCGGGCCGAAGGTGGGCGTCGCGCTCAACCCCTCGACCCCGGCGGAGGCGATCGAGCATGTCCTCGACCGGCTCGACCTGGTGTGCGTGATGACGGTGAACCCCGGCTTCGGCGGGCAGAGCTTCATCGACATGACCGCCAAGGTCCGCCGCCTGCGCGAGATGATCGGCGACCGCCCGGTGCATATCG
Organism: Rhodovulum sp. DZ06; assembly: GCF_050586345.1. Taxonomy (NCBI): domain Bacteria; kingdom Pseudomonadati; phylum Pseudomonadota; class Alphaproteobacteria; order Rhodobacterales; family Paracoccaceae; genus Rhodovulum; species Rhodovulum sp. DZ06. Next base: position 7,975 of record NZ_JBOCEF010000025.1, on the reverse strand, counting down.
AGATCGACGGCGGCGTGACCCCGGCCACCGCGCCGCTGGTCGCCGCGGCGGGGGCCGACGTGCTGGTCGCCGGGTCCGCCGTGTTCAAGGGCGGCTCGGTGTCGAACCCGGCCCCGTATGGCGAGAACATCCGCGCCATCCGCGCCGCCGCCGAGGCCGCGCAGGGCTGAGCGCCCCGCCGGGCCAGGCGCCGAACCGCCCCGTCCGCCCCTGTCCGCTCAGCGGTCCGGGGCGGCGAGGGGGGCGGCGGGCGCCGCGCCCAGCGGCGTCGGCACCGCCGGGAAATCGGCCGAGGAATGGGGCGCGTGCGCCTCGTCCTTCGGGCTGCGCGGCAGGTGGATCACGAAGCAGGCGCCGCCCTCGGCCCGGTTGCGCGCCGAGATGCTGCCGCCATGCGCCTCGATCACCCCGCGCGCGATGGCGAGGCCGAGCCCGGAGCCCTGCAGCGCCCCGCCCGGCCCCTCGGCCCGGCGGCCGAACAGGTCCCAGATGTCGTCCAGCGCCTCGGGCGGGATGCCGGGCCCGTCATCTTCGACCGCCAGCCGCACGAAGGCGCCGTAATCGGCCGCCCGCACCCGCACCTTGCCGCCGCGCGGCGTGAACTTCATCGCGTTGTCCAGCAGGTTCCCCAGCGCCCGCTCCAGCGCCGCGGGATCGGCGCGCAGGTTGCAGGCCTGGCGCTGCTGGGCCGGGGGCAGGTCGGGGCCGCGCAGCTCCACCCCCGCCTCCTCGGCCAGGGGGGCGAGCCGCGCCGCCAGGTCCGCCGCGAGCGCCGCCGCGCAGACCCCGTCCTGGAGCTTGAGCGCATAGGTCCCCCGCTCCAGCCGCGCCAGCGACAGCAGGTCCGAGGTCATCCGCTCCAGCCCCGCCGCCGCCTCGCGGATCTGGCCGAGGAACCGGCGGCGCTTCTCCGGCTCGGTGTCGATCTGCTCGTGCATCAGGATCTGGGCGAAGCCGGAAATGGCGTTCAGCGGCGTGCGGAAATCATGGCTGACCCCGGCGATGAAGCGCCGCCGCGCCTCGAGCGCGCGCGAAAGTTCGTCGCGCATCTGCACCAGCCGCCGGTTGCGGGCGCGCAGCCGGTGGTGCAGCGCCAGCAGCCCGAGGATGAAGACCAGCAGCCCGCCGAAGACCCCGGCGGCGAGCAGGCGGGCTTCGCGCACCACCTCGTCGTTCCGCATCGCCAGGGTGCGCCGCAGGGTCAGCGTGGTGTTCATCGACGAGTCGATGGCGCGGGAGAAGGGCGCGTCGAGCGCGGCGGCGAGCGCGAGCACCTTGCGCCCGGCCTCGAGCTTGTCCGGCGTCGCGGCGATGGCCGCGTCGGCCTTCTGCACGAAGGCGGCATAGGCCCGGGCCAGCGCCCGCTCCGCGTCCCCCGTCGGCCCGGCGGCGGCCGAGGCGGCCATGGAGACCAGCGTCTCGGCCCGGCTCGCCGCGATCTCGTAGCGCATCAGCCAGCGGCCCGGATCGGCGGGCGTCGCCTCGGCGATGGCGCGGCGGGCCTTGGTCAGGTCGGTGCTGGAATTGATGATGGTGACGACATGCTCGCGCATCCAGCGCCCCTCGATCTCGTCGATCTGCCGGCCCGCGCTCTCGATCGCGCGCACGGACAGGAAGGCGCCCAGCGCGAAGACGACGAAGGACGCGGTCAGCAGGATGCTGATCAGGTGACGGGCGAGGAAGCTGCGCATTCTCAGTTGAATTCCAGGGCCTTGAGGTGCCAGACCGCGCGCGCCTCGAGCTGCATTCGGTCGGTGCGCGACAGGCCGGTGAAGTCGTAGACGATCCAGTAGGGCCCCTTGTCGCGCACCGGGATCAGCGCGCCGTCGCGGCGGGTGGCGACCATGGCGGCGCCCGAGGCGAAATCCGCGAGCGGGATCGAGAAGGAATAGTCGTTGAGCGCCGAGGCGCGGACCGTCTCGGCCCCGGGCGGGGCGAAGCCGGCGATCGCCTCGCCCGCCACCCCGTCGAAGGTGATCATGCCCTCGGTCCAGGAGGTCTCGGTGACCATGCGCGCCTGCGGCAGGGCGTCGAGATCATCGAGCGAGAGCCGCAGCGTCTGGCCCCCCGCGGCGTTGCGCAGCTCCAGCTCGAACGCCGCGGCCGCGGCGGGGATGACAAGCGCGGCGCAGGCGCAGGCGCAGAATGCGGCGGATATCAATGACATGACGGGCCCCGAAGATACGCGCGGCGCGGACCGCGCAGCGTCCATCCGGCGCAACCCTAGCACGAAGACCGGGTGTCCGATATGACGCCCGCGGCCCCCTTCGCCCGGTCCCGCCCCCAGGTCAGACCGCGGCGGCGACGGCGTCGAGGCAGGCGCGCAGCATCCGCGCCTCCTCCTGCGGAAGGCGCGACAGCAGCTCCGCCTCGTAGACCTGGGCCCGGGCGGCGATGGCGGCGTGCAGGCGCCGTCCCTCGTCCGTCAGGCGCAGCGACACCAGCCGCCGGTCGGCCGCGTTCTCGGACTTGGTGACATATCCCGCGGTCTCGAGCCGGGCGGCGGCGCGGCTGACCCGGCTCTTGTCCATGTCCACCTTCTGGTGGATCTCGCGCACGCTCACCGCCCCCTCGGCGGCCCCGAGATGCGCGATCACCCGCCATTCGGGGATCGAAAGGCCGTATTCCGCCTCGTACAGCCGCGCGAAATCGCGGCTCACCCGGGCCGCGGCGACGGCGAGGCGATAGGGCAGGAACTCGTCCAGGTGGAAATCGGTTTCCGCGGGGGGCGTGTTCTCGGTTGACATCATTTCATTTGCAACGATACGGTCTGGCACATCATCCGAGGGAGGCATGAATCGCCCCGCGCCGCAAGCGCGCCGGGACCGGTCTTGGCCTTTCGTCGCGCCGACCCGGGAGGGACACCATGAACGACCAGACCAAGATCCAGGACGCCGACCTGATCGCCCGCGCGGCGGGCACGACGCCGGGCTACATGCCGGGCTTCGGCAACGACTTCGAAACCGAGGCCCTTCCGGGCGCGCTGCCGCAGGGCATGAACAGCCCGCAGAAATGCAATTACGGCCTGTATGGCGAGCAGCTTTCGGGCACCGCCTTCACCGCGCCGAGCCACCAGAACGAGCGGACCTGGTGCTACCGCATCCGCCCGTCGGTGAAGCACTCCAGCCGCTACCGGAAGATCGACGTCCCCTACTGGAAATCCGCGCCGCATGTGGACCCGGACGTGATCTCGCTCGGCCAGTATCGCTGGGATCCGGTGCAGCACGAGGAGGGCGCGTCCTACGACTGGATCTCGGGGATGCGCACCATGACCACCGCGGGGGACGTGAACACCCAGGTGGGCATGGCCAGCCACATCTACCTCGTGACCGAGTCGATGGTGGACAGCTATTTCTTCTCGGCCGATTCCGAACTGCTGATCGTCCCGCAGGAAGGCCGCCTGCGCTTCTGCACCGAGCTGGGGGTGATCGACCTCGAGCCGAAGGAGATCGCGATCATCCCGCGCGGGCTGGTGTACCGCGTGGAAGTGCTCGAAGGCCCCTGCCGCGGCTTCGTGTGCGAGAACTACGGCCAGAAATTCGAACTTCCGGGCCGCGGGCCGATCGGCGCCAACTGCATGGCCAACCGGCGCGACTTCAAGACCCCCGTCGCGGCCTATGAGGACCGCGAGGTCCCGTCGACCATGACCATCAAGTGGTGCGGCCAGTTCCACCAGTGCCAGATCGGGTGGTCGCCGCTCGACGTCGTCGCCTGGCACGGCAATTACGCGCCGGTGAAATACGATCTGCGCACCTACTGCCCGGTCGGCTCGATCCTGTTCGACCACCCGGACCCGTCGATCTTCACCGTGCTGACCGCCCCCTCGGGCGTGCCGGGCACCGCCAATATCGACTTCGTGCTGTTCCGCGAGCGCTGGATGGTGATGGAGGACACGTTCCGCCCCCCCTGGTACCACAAGAACATCATGTCCGAGCTGATGGGCAACATCTACGGCCAGTACGACGCCAAGCCCCAGGGCTTCGTGCCCGGCGGCATGAGCCTCCACAACATGATGCTGCCCCACGGGCCCGACCGCGATGCGTTCGAGGGCGCGTCGAACGCGGAGCTCGCGCCCCACAAGCTCGACAACACCATGAGCTTCATGTTCGAGACCCGCTTCCCCCAGCACCTCACGGCCTTCGCCGCCAACGAGGCGCCGCTGCAGGACGAGTACATCGACTGCTGGGACGGGATCGAGAAGAAGTTCGACGGGACCCCCGGCAAGAAATGACCCGCGCGCCCCGGACCGCGAACCGGTCGACGGGGCGGGAAAATACGCTACCGTGCGGCGCGCTCTCCCGGCCGGGGGGCGCGCCGCCGACGCCTTGAACGATACAGATGACAGGGACCACCCGATGCCGCTGATCAAGAGCTGGGTCGAGGCCGCCAACGCGCCCGACTGCGACTTCCCGCTGAACAACCTGCCTTACGGCGTGATGTCCCGCGGGGATGAGGACGAGCCGGTCTGCTGCGTCGCCATCGGCGACCAGGCGCTGGACCTCGCCGCCCTCGAGGCCGCGGGCCTGCTGGAGGGGATCTGCGAGGACCCGGTCTTCGACCTGCCCTTCCTCAATGAATTCATGGAGACCGGCCCCGAGGCCTGGGCCGCCCTGCGCGCCCGCCTGACGGACCTGCTGCGCGAGGGCGGCGACGACGCGCTGGCCGAGGATCCGACCCTGCAGACCCAGGCCTTCGTGCCGCTGTCCTCGGCGAAGATGCACCTGCCGATCGCGGTGATGGAATACACCGATTTCTACGCCGGCAAGCAGCACGCCCAGAACGTGGGCGAGATGTTCCGCGGCAAGGAGAACGCGCTGCCGCCGAACTGGCTGCACATCCCCATCGGCTACAACGGCCGCGCCTCCTCGGTCGTGGTGTCGGGGACCGGCATCCGCCGCCCGCTGGGCCAGCGCAAGGCGCCCGACGCCGACGCGCCGTCCTTCGGCGCCTCGGCGCGGCTGGATTACGAGCTGGAGATGGGCGCCATCGTCGGCGTCGGCTCGGACGGGCCGGTGACCACCGAACAGGCGGCGAAGATGATCTTCGGCTACGTCATCCTCAACGACTGGTCCTCGCGCGATATCCAGGCCTGGGAGTACCAGCCGCTCGGCCCGTTCCAGGGCAAGGCGTTCGGCACCTCGATCAGCCCCTGGATCGTCCCCGCCGCGGCGCTGGAAGACTTCCGCACCCCCGTCCCCCCGCGCGAGGTCCCGATCCTGCCCTACCTCGAGGAGACCACCCCCGGCGGTCTCGACATCGCCCTGAAGGCCACGCTGACCCCGGAGGGCGCCGAGGCGGCGACCACGATCTGCGAGACGAACTACAAGGTGATGTACTGGTCCTCGGCCCAGCAGCTGACCCATCACGCGGTCTGCGGCTGCCCGATGCAGGTCGGGGACGTGCTCGGCTCGGGCACCATCTCGGACGTGCCGAAAGGGTCCTGGGGCTCGCTCCTCGAGGAAAGCTGGGGCGGCAAGACGCCGATCGAGCTGGCCTCGGGCGGCACGCGGACGTTCCTCGAGGACGGCGACACGCTGACCATCACCGGCCACGCGCAGGGCGACGGGTTCCGCATCGGCTTCGGGGCCTGCACCGGGACCATCCTTCCGGCCAAGACCGGCTTCCCGGCGTGAGCGAAGGGGACAGGGGGGCGGGGGCAGGAGAGGGCGCGCCCCCCTTCGGCCTCGACGCCTTCCTGCCCTACCGGATGACGCGGGTGGCCGAGGAGGTCTCCCGCCGCTTCGCCCGCGCCTACAAGGACCGCTACGGCATGACCCGCCCCGAATGGCGGGCCATCGCCGTGATCGGCACGCTGGGCGAAGTGACGGCGAGCGACATCCGCGACCACTCGACGATGCACAAGACCATGGTCTCCCGCGCCCTTGCGGGGCTGGAGACCCGCCGCTGGATCGCCCGCGACCCGCATCCCGCCGACGGGCGGGCCGAGGTGATCCGGCTGACGAAACAGGGCGCGGCCGCCTGGGCCGACCTTCTGGCGATGGCCGAGGCGTGGCAGGCGGGGCTGATCTCGGCGCTGGGGACGGAGGCCGAGGCGCTGGCCCCGGCGCTGGCCGCCATCGAGACGCGGCTGGGCGTGGCCGGGCCGATCCTGCGGGGCGAGGGCGAGGACGACTGAGCGGCGCCCGCCCGGTCCTCGCCCCTGCGCCCCTGCGCCCCGCCGCGTCAGAGCCGCGCGAGCAGCTCGGCCTTCTTGGCCCCGAACTCGTCATCGGTCAGCGCGCCCGCATCGCGCAGGCGGGCGAGGCGCTCGATGGCGTCGAACACCTCGTCGGCCGTACCCGCGACCATGCCGGGCGCCGGGGCCGGTGCGGGCTGGGGCGCGGGCGGAACCTCGGGGGCGAAGTCGGGCGCGGGGGCGGGCTCGGGCGCCCATTGCGGCGCGGGCGCAGGCTCGGGCGCGAAACCGGGCTGCGGCTGGGGCTGCGGCTGGGGCGCCCCGCCATCCACCCGCGGCAGCGAGGACAGCGCGAACTGCCCGTACTGGGAGCTGAAGCTGACCCCCTGGTAGGGATCGCCCCACCCCGATTGCTGCTGGCTCCACCCGCCGATGGAATGGTCGAGCGCGTCGAGCACCGCGACGGGCGAGCCGTCGCCGAAATCCACCGCCACCCGCCGCGCCTGCGGGAAATAGGCGTAGCGCATGGCGTTCTGCCCGCCCACCGCGCCGGGAACGCCGAGGCCGTCCGGCCACCAGTCCCCGGACGCGCCATAGCCCGGGGCCGCGGCGGGCGCGACGAAGAACGGCCCCGCGGCCATGGCGTTGGACAGCTCGCTGCACAGGTTCTGCACCGTCGCCTGCAGGCCCATGTTGAACATGTCCCCGACCATGGTCATGCCCCCCGCCATCCACTGGCCGGAGCCGCCGAGCTCGGGGATGTTGAACTGCGCCATCGAGCCGCCGCCATTGGCGACGGCGCGGGCCATCTGCTCCACCGCGAATTCCGAAAGGCCATAGCGCCCCGCGATCGAAGAAATGGTCGCACGGGCGGAATCGGTCAGGTCGGTCATGGCGCGTCTCCCTCCTGGGATCTGGGGCGGGTCGGGGCCCGCCTGCGGGCCTCGGTATCTTAACACGGCCCCCGGTGCGACCGCTGCGGCATGCATCCCCGCCATGCAGGCGCCGCCCCCGACCGCCCCGCGCGCCCCCGCCCGCCGCGAAAAATTCCGTTCCGGCGGTTGATGGTTACAAAATCCGCGGGCATCGTCTCACGCGAAACGAAATCACCGGGCCCGGCAGAGGCCCGCGACGGGAGGACCGCATGGCCAAGGCCTTCGCATCCCAGGGCGACCTGGAAGAGAAAACCATCAGCTTCACCAAGGTCGGGGAGGGCCTCTACGCCTTCACCGCCGAGGGCGACCCGAACACCGGCGTCATCATCGGCGACGAATCCGTCATGATCGTCGAGGCGCAGGCCACCCCGCGCCTGGCGCGCAAGGTCATCGAGTGCGTGCGTTCCGTCACCGACAAGCCGATCTCCCACCTCGTGCTGACCCATTACCACGCCGTCCGCGTCCTGGGAGCTTCCGCCTATGGCGCGCGCGAGATCATCATGTCCGACGCCGCCGCCGCCATGGTCGAAGAGCGCGGGCAGGAGGACTGGGACAGCGAATTCGGCCGCTTCCCGCGCCTGTTCGAGGGCCACGAGGAAATCCCCGGCCTGACCCGCCCCACCACCACCTTCTCCGAATCCATGACCGTGTATCTCGGCAAGCGCCGCGTCGACATCATGAAGCTCGGCCGCGCCCATACCGCCGGCGACGCGGTGATCTGGGTGCCGGACCAGGAGGTGATGTTCACCGGCGACATCGTGGAATACCACTCGGCATGTTATTGCGGCGACGGGCATTTCGCCGACTGGCCTGAAACCCTCGCCAACATCGCGGCGTTCGAGCCCAAGAGCATCGCCCCCGGCCGCGGCGACGCGCTGGTGGGCGAGGAGATGGTGGAGAAGGC